>NZ_JBDOQQ010000014.1:0-192806 GCF_039839775.1 Roseomonas sp. CAU 1739 | reverse complement strand
GAGCGAACCATCGAAGGGCTTTGGTCTTCCATCGGCAGATTGATCGACGCCTTCAATCTAACCGAATGCACCAATTTCTTCCGCAACGCCGGCTATCGATCAAGTTGATCGAAAAACGCTCTAGAAGTCGGCGGCCTGCCCGGTGCCGCCCATGGCGAGCGCAGCCCGGACCGACTGGTGCAGCGCAACGGCTACCGGGAGCGGGACTGGCAGACGCGCGCCGGCACGGTCGAGCTGCGCATCCCGAACTGCGGCGCGGCTTCTACTTCCCCTGCTTTCTCGAGCCCCGTCGGACCGCCGAGAAGGCGCTCGTGGCGGTGATCCAGGAGGCCTACGTGCACAGGGTCTCGACCCGTGCGGTGGACGACCTGGTGCAGGCCATGGGCACGTCGGGCATCAGCAAGAGCCAGGTCAGCCGGCTCTGCGCCGAACTGGACGAACGGGTCCGCGCCTTCCTCTCCCGCCCGATCGAGGGCGAATGGCCCTATCTCTGGCTCGATGCCACTATGTCCGTGCCCGTCAGGCCGGGCGGATCGTCTCCCTGGCCGCCACCATCGCGGTCGGCGTCAACAGCGACGGCCGGCGGGAGGTGCTCGGCATGGCGACCGGCGCCGGCGAGGCGGAGACCTTCTGGACCGATTTCTTGCGCGCGCTGGCGCGGCGGAGCCTGCGTGGCGTGAAGCTGGTCATCGCCGATGCCCATGAGGCGCTGAAGGCCGCGGTGCGGCGCGTGCACTTCATGCGCAACGCCCTGGCCCATACCGGCAAGGGCCACCGCCGCCTCGTCTCGGCGCGGATCGGCACCGCCTTCGCCGAGGCCGACGCCGAAGGGGCGAAGCGGCAATGGCGCAACGTCGCCGACCAACTCCGCCCCAGGGTGCCCAAGCTCGCCGCTCTGATGGACCAGGCCGAGGAGGACGTGCTGGCGTTCATGACGTTCCCCAGGGAGCACCGCGCCAAGATCCACAGCACCAACCCGCTGGAGCGCGTCAACTGCGAGATCAAGCGCCGCACCGATGTCGTCGGCATCTTTCCCAACGCGGCCGCCGTCAGCCGCCTCGTCGGCGCCATTCTCCTCGAGCAGAACGACGAATGAGCCGTCCACCGCCGCTACATGAGCCTCGAGACGCTCGCCCCCATCAGCGATGTTTCCAACGTCAGCCTGCCCGCCGTGGCAAACTGACCGCGGCTCTTACCCGCTCAGGAGACCAGCCCGCTCCTACACCACGTCACGGGACACGACCTCAACCTGCAGCATTGATGGTCACAAAGGTGACCAGTTCGCTTCCTTCTTCGACCATCTCGCCGACGGCATGGATGACCTGCGCGATGATACCGTCCATTGGCGCGCGCAGCGTCAGTTCCATCTTCATCGCCTCGATCACCAGCAGCGGCGCGTTCTTCCGCACGCTGTCGCCGGGCGCCACGAGAATACGCGTGACCCGCGCGGGGATCGGCGCCGTGACGCGATCTCCGCCGGCAGCCTCAACACGCGGCGGCGCCAGGGGATCCACCTGGACCAGCGCGTGGTTGCGGCCGCCGATGATGACGGCGAGTTCGGTGCCCCGACGCGTCACGGTCAGCCGCCGCGACACGCCATCGATCGCCAGCAGCAGGCCGTCGGCATCCTCGACAAGGCTGGCCGTGACCGGCCCGCCCGGCAGGTCCAGGCGGAAGGCGCCATCGGGCAGCGGGTGCGTCCGCAGCGTGATGTCGACGCCGTCGCCGCGGCGGAAATGCAGGTCCTGGTAGCCGTCGCCGTTCATGCGCCAGGCATCCACGGCGGCCCAGGGTGACCACGGATCGCCGGTTGCACGCGCCGCCGCCTGGATCGCCATGTCCTGCTCGCGCACAGCGGCAAGTGCCGCAGCGGCGAGCACGACGAGGTCATCGGTCGAATTCGGTGACGCCACGGCCGGCAGCAGGCTCTCGCCATGCCGCGCGATGAAGCCCGTATCGAGATCGGCGGACCGAAATGCGGGGTGCGTTGCGATGGCACGCAACAGGCCGAGATTCGTCTCCACCCCGACGACCTCGTATTCCGTGAGCGCAGCCGCCAAGCGTCGCACGGCAGTCGGACGGTCCTCACCCCAGACGATCAGCTTGGCGATCATCGGGTCGTAGTGCGGCGTGATGGCATCGCCCGCCCGCACGCCGGTGTCCACGCGGACCTGGCCCGGGACCTGGCGCGGCTGGCGCAGATGCGCAAGCCGACCCGTCGAGGGCAGGAAGTCGCGTGCAGGGTCCTCGGCGTAGATGCGCGCCTCGATGGCGTGGCCGCGGATCGCAAGGTGTTCCGGCGGCACGGGCAGCCGCTCGCCGGCGGCGACGCGAAGCTGCCACTCCACCAGGTCGAGGCCCGTAACCATCTCCGTCACGGGATGCTCGACCTGCAGGCGGGTGTTCATCTCCATGAAGTAGAAGGCGTCGCCTTCCGCGATGAATTCGACCGTGCCCGCACCGACATAACCGACCGCGCGCGCAGCCGCGACGGCGGCACCGCCCATCGCCTGGCGGCGGGCCGGGTCCATCCCCGGTGCCGGCGCTTCCTCCAGCACCTTCTGGTGGCGGCGCTGGATCGAGCAGTCGCGCTCGAACAGCGAGACAGTATTGCCCTGCGTGTCGGCGAAGACCTGGATCTCGATGTGCCGCGGGCGCGTCAGGTATTTCTCGATCAGCACGCGGTCATCGCCGAAGGAGGCGAGTGCTTCCCGCTGCGCACCCTCCAGCGCGTCCAGGAAATCGTCGGGCCTATCGACGACGCGCATGCCCTTGCCGCCGCCGCCCGCGCTCGCCTTGATCAGCACGGGATAGCCGATGCGTTGCGCAGCCGACGTCAGGGTCGCGAGGTCCTGCGCCACGCCGTGATAGCCCGGGACCAGCGGCACGCCGGAGCGTTCCATCAGGGCCTTGGATTCAGCCTTGGACCCCATGGCGCGGATCGCCGCCACGGGCGGACCGATGAAGACAATGCCGGCCGCCGCGCAGGCCTCGGCGAAACCGGCATTCTCCGACAGGAAGCCGTAGCCGGGGTGGATCGCCTCCGCCCCCGCGCGGCGGGCGACCTCGACGATCGTCGGGATGGACAGGTAGCTCTCCCGCGCAGGGGCCGGGCCGATCGGCCAGGCCTCGTCGGCAAGGCGCGTGTGCCGCGCGCCGGCATCGGCCTCGGAATAGACGGCGACGGTCGCGACGCCGAGCCGCTTCGCGGTGGCGATGACGCGGCAGGCGATCTCGCCGCGATTGGCGATCAGGATCTTGCGGAACATCGCGCGCCTCACATCCGGAACAGGCCGAAGCGCGTCTGCGCCACCGGCGCATTGAACGCAGCGGACAGGCCGAGCGCGAGCACACGCCTGGTATCGGCCGGGTCGATCACACCGTCATCCCACAGCCGCGCGCTGGAGTAATAGGGGTGGCCCTGCAACTCGTATTGCTCGCGGATCGGCGCCTTGAATGCCTCCTCCTCCGCCGCCGGCCAGGTGCCGCCGCGCGCCTCCATGCCGTCGCGGCGGATGGTGGCGAGCACCGAGGCCGCCTGTTCCCCGCCCATCACGCTGATGCGCGCGTTGGGCCACATCCAGAGGAAGCGCGGCGAATAGGCGCGGCCGCACATGCCGTAATTCCCCGCGCCGAAACTGCCGCCGATGATGACGGTGAATTTCGGCACGGCGGCGGTGGCGACCGCGGTGACCAACTTGGCCCCATCCTTGGCGATGCCGCCGGCCTCATACTTCTTGCCCACCATGAACCCCGTGATGTTCTGCAGGAACACCAGCGGGATGCCGCGCTGGGTGCAGAGCTCGATGAAATGCGCACCCTTCTGCGCGCTCTCCGAGAACAGGATGCCATTGTTCGCGATGATGCCGACGGGATAGCCCCAGATGCGCGCGAAGCCGCAGAGCAGGGTCGCGCCGTAGAGACGCTTGAACTCGTCGAAGGCGCTGTCGTCCACGATGCGCGCGATCACCTCCCGCACGTCGTAGGGCGTGCGCAGGTCCGTCGGAACCACGCCGTAGAGTTCCTCGGTCGCGTAGCGCGGCGGCACCGGCGCGCGCAGTTCCACCGGCGGGCGCTTCACGCTGTTGAGGCTTGCCACCACCTGGCGGGCGATGCCGAGCGCATGGGCGTCGTTCTCCGCGTAGTGGTCGGTGACGCCGGAGGTGCGGCTGTGCAGGTCCGCCCCGCCCAGTTCCTCGGCAGTGACGATCTCGCCTGTCGCGGCCTTCACCAGCGGCGGGCCGGCGAGGAAGATCGTGCCCTGGTTGCGCACGATGATGCTCTCATCCGACATGGCAGGCACATAGGCGCCGCCGGCGGTGCACGACCCCATCACCACCGCGACCTGCGCGATGCCCTGCGCAGACATGTTGGCCTGGTTGAAGAAGATGCGGCCGAAATGGTCGCGGCCGGGGAAGACCTCATCCTGGTTCGGCAGGTTGGCGCCGCCGGAATCGACCAGGTAGATGCAGGGCAATTGGTTCTGCTGCGCTATCTCCTGCGCGCGCAGATGCTTCTGCACCGTGATGGGATAGTAGGTGCCGCCCTTCACCGTGGCGTCGTTGGCCACGATCATGCATTCGCGGCCCGATACGCGGCCGATGCCGGTGATGATGCCGGCCGACGGTACCTCCCCGCCATACATGCCGTGCGCGGCGAGCTGGCCGATCTCGAGGAAGGGGGAGACCGGATCGATCAGCGCGCGGATACGGTCGCGCGGCAGCAGCTTGCCGCGGGACAGATGTCGCTCGCGCGCGACCTCCCCGCCGCCGAGGCGCACGCGGTCGGCGGTGTCGCGCAGGTCGCGGACCAGGGCGCGCATCGCCTCGGCATTGGCGCGGCTTTCGGCGGATCGGAGGTCCAGGGCGGATTCGATCATCGGCATGACAGGACCCTCGTTCAGGAAGCCGGGCGGGCGGCACTGAGCGTAGCGTCGATGACGCCCGATCGCCGCAGTTCCTCGATCCGTTCCTCGGACAGGCCGAGTTCGCGGCGCAGCACCTCCGCCGTGTGCTGCCCGAGCACCGGCGGCGGTTCGAGCGGGGCCTGCCGCTCACCGGGAAACTTGATCGGGCGGCCGAGCACGCGCAACGGGCCAGCGGCGGGATGATCGACCGTCACCACCATCTCGCGCGCCTGCGCGTGGGGGTGGGACAACGCGGCATTCACGCCGAGCACTGGCGCGTGCGGGACGTCGTGCGCCTCCAGCAGCTCCTGCCACTCGGCGACTGTCCGCGTCGCGGTGATGGCAGAGATCCACGGCTCGATCTCGGCGCGGCGTTCACGGCGCAGCGCCATGGTCGTGAAGCGCGGATCCGTGCCCATCTCAGGGCGGCCGAGCGCGTTGCACAGCTTCGGCCAGAAGCCATCGGCGAGGCAGGCGATGATGATCGTGCCGTCTGATGCGGGGAAGCCGTCATACGGCACGACGGAAGGATGCGCTGAACCCATTGGCTGCGGATCCTGCCCGGTGAGGAACGCCAACTGGGAGAGGTAGCCGAGCAGCGACATGGTGCCGTCATAGAGGCTGACGTCGATCAGCCGCCCGCGCCCCGTCGCCGTTCGCTCATGCAGGGCGGACAGGATCGCGATGGCACCGAAGATGCCGCCCGACATGTCGCCGATCGGCAGGCCCAGCTTCACGGGCGCGCCGCCCGCCTGCCCGTTGACGCTGAGCACACCGGTCAGCGCCTGCGTCACGATGTCGAAGGACGGCTTGTCGCGCAGCGGCCCCGTCAGGCCGAAACCGCTGATGGCGCAATAGATCAGGCGCGGGTTCAGGGCCATCAGCACCTCGGCGCCAAGGCCGAGGCGATCCATCACGCCGGGGCGGAAATTCTCGATCAGCGCGTCGGCGGTGGCGACCAGCTGGCGCAGGATGTCTGCGCCCTCGGGCTTGCGCAGGTCGAGCACCAGGCTGCGCTTGCCGCGATTGAGCCCGACGAAGTAGTGGCTCTCGCCGCCGACGAAGGGCGCGAAGCCGCGCGTCTCGTCGCCCTTGCCGGGCGGTTCCACCTTCAGGATCTCGGCGCCGAGGTCGCCGAGGAACTGGGCGGCGAGCGGCCCCGCCAGCACGCGCGTCAGGTCGATGACGCGCAGGCCGGCGAGGGGGCCGCCCCAGTCTTGCGCAGGCTCGCTCATCGGCACGCCTCAGCTGGCCCGAAGGCCAAGGCTTTCGATGACCGGCTGCCACTTCGCGCGGTCGGCGCGCATCAGCGCGGTGAGGTCGGCGGGCGTGCCGCCCAGCGGTTCTGCGCCGCCGCTGATCACGCCGGCGCGCAGCGCGGGGTCGGCGAGTGCCGCGTTGGAAGCCTCGTTGAGCGTCCGCACGATCTCCGCCGGGGTGCCCTTGGGCGCATAGAAGGCGTTCCAGGCGGTCACCTCGGCATCCACGCCCTGTTCGCGAAAGGTCGGGACATCGGGCAGCGAGCCGGAACGGCTGCCGAGCGAGACGCCGATCGGGCGGATGCGGCTGCCCTGCAGCGCGCCGAGCGTGCTCGCGATGGTGTCCACCACGCCCTGCACGTCGCCGCGCAGCGCGCCCGTCAGCGCCTGGGCGCTGCCGTTGTAGGGCACCTGCTGGATCTCGACGCCGGCGGCGCGGCGCAGGATCTCGGCGGCGACGCGCGATGTCGTGCTCGGCACGCCGATCGACACCTGGCCCGGCCGCGCGCGGGCGGCGGCGACCAGGTCGGCGAGCGAGCGGATGCCGGAATCCTGCCCCGTGTAAAGGAGCATGCCGAGGCTGAGGATCGCGGCGATCGGCGCGAAGTCCGTGACCGGGTCGTAGCCCAGTGAGGCGAACATGAACTCGTTCGCCGCATGGGTGGCGTTGGTGCCCCACAGCAGGGTGTAGCCATCGGGCTCGGCGCGGGCAACGGCCGCCGAACCGATGTTGCCGCCGGCACCCGCGCGGTTCTCCACCACGAAGGGCTGGCCGAGGCGACGCTGGTAGAACTCCGCGAAGCGCCGCCCGAAGATGTCGGTGCCCTGCCCCGCGGGGTAGGGCACGACGATCCGGACCGGACGCGACGGCCAGGATTGCCCGAGCGCCGGCCGCGCCAGGGATCCGGCCGCCGCGGCCAGCGGCAGTGCGAGGATGTTTCTTCTTTTCATTGGGACGTTCCCTCCAGCGCTCTCGTCGTTGTGGTCAGCCGTTCCGCGAGGGCAGGGCGACGGTGCCGCCGCCAACGACGGACAACTCGCCATCCTGGTTGCGCGCCTCCTGCTCGATATCGATCAGGTGGCGGCCGTTCTCCACGCGCTTGCCGGTCACCTTGCCATCGATGAAGAGCAGGTCGCCCTCGGGGTTGTGGCGGCGCAGCTTGCTGGTCGCGCGGACCAGGAAGCCGTGGTCGCCCATCCAGTCCGTCATGTGGTGCGTCAGCCAGGAGCAACGCTCGGGGCCATAGTCATAGGCGCCGGGCGCGCCGACCATCAGCGCCATCTCCGGTTCCCAGTGCACGCGCTCGGGGCAGTCGGGGATGTTGAAGCGGTTGCGGATGCCGAGGCCTGGGTGCGCCTGCACCTGCTTCCAGGCGAGCCGGTTGGTGCGGATATAGAGCCCGCCCCAGCCCTGGGCATAGGCGATGAACCCGGTCACGGTCATCGGCCCCTTCGGCATGGTCGGCAGCGTATCGCCGACCTGAACGTCCTCGTAGTAGCGGGGGGTGTCGCCGCGCGGACGTTCCTCGGAATAGAGGCGCCAGATCTTGGCCAGTTCCTCATCCGTGTAGCGGCGCTGCGGCTTGGACTTCACGTCCTTGTACTTGGTGCCGGTCTCGCGCGCGGCGTCGCGGTCGGTGCGGAAGCACCAGCTTTCGGCATCCGCGACCTTGTCGCCGTTCTCGCCGTAGAAATCGACGTGATAGACCTGACGGATCGCGCGGCCTGCGAAAGTGGTTTCGTGCTCGACCAGCTCGGCCAGATGCGCCTCGGTGCGGATCGTCTCGTTGCGCTTCACCCAGCGGTGCCAGCGCCAGTCGGCGCCGGACCACATGGCGTGCACGCCGGGCAGGCCGCCGACATAGCCGGAGATGATTCGGCTGGTGGTGAACAGGAAGCTCGGCAGCGCGACGAGGCCGCCGAGCGTGCTCTTCCCCGCGTATTCGGGGTCGCACCACAGCGGGTTGTCGTCGCCGATGCCGTGCGCGTAGTGGCGGATGTTGTCGCGCGTGGCCTCGTAGCACCAGGGCTCGACGGTGTTCTCGATGCGCTTGCCGATGCGGGCGCGCAGGTCGTCCAGCGCCTGGTCGGTGATCTTGGGGAAGAGTCGGTTGGACGGCTCGGGCAGGTTGGTGTCGGGCATCGTGTTTCTCTCCTGTCGGTTATGCGGCGGCGGGCGAACGCGCGGCCTCGGCGTCGCGCAGCGCCTTGCGATTGATCTTGCCGGCCGGGGTCTTCGGAAGCTCGGCGACGAAGGCGACCTGGCGCGGGTATTCGTGTTGGCTCAGGCTGGCGCGCGTGTGGTCCTGCAGTTCGCGCGTGAAGGCCTCGTCGCCCGTGCGGTCGCTGACGATGAAGGCCTTGACCACCTGGCCGCGGACCGGGTCGGGCACGCCGATCGCCGCGGCCTCGCGCACATTCGGGTGCTTGAGCAGCACGTCCTCGATCTCGACCGCGCTCATTGTCCAGCCGGCCGAGATGATGACGTCGTCCGCGCGGCCGCCATGGTAGAAGTAGCCGTCCTCGTCGATGCGGCCGAGATCCTTGGTCGGCACCCATTCGCCGCGGCGCCAGACCTTGAGTTCCCCGCTCTCGCCGGGCGCGCAGGGCGAACCGTCCGCGCGCTGCACCTCGACCTTGAGGCCGGGCACCGCCTTGCCGAGCGAACCGGGCTTTACCGGGAAGTCCGTTGCGCCGGGATAGTTCACCAGCACGACGCCGACCTCGGTGGTGCCATACATGCTGCAGGCCGGCACGCCGAAGGTGGCGTCGATAAAGCGCAGCGTCTCGCCGTCGATCGGCTCGCCCGTGTAGGACAGCTTGCGGATCGCGAAGGCGAATTCCGAGGCGCGCCCGCTGGTGCGCATCATCCGGTAATGCGTGGCGGCGGCCGAAAGATTGGTGATGCCGTAGTCCTGCAGCGCGCGCATCAGCCGCACCGGATCAAACTTGCCGGCATAGGTCCCGGTGGTGACGCCGAGTGCGAGCGGCGCGAGCGTGCCATGCGCCAGCCCGTGCCCCCAGGCCGGGGATGACGGACAGAAGAACTCGTCGCCCGGACGGATGCCGGTGCCATAGAGCGCGGCCAGCATCAGCACCACCACTGAGCGGTGGGTGTGCTTCACCGCCGCGGGCAATTCGCGCGTGGTGCCGGAGGTGTACTGGAACAGCGCCATGTCGTCCCCGCGCGTCGCGACCTGCCAGGTCGTGGGCAGGTCCGCGAGGCCCGAGAGCCACGCCTCGTCCGCCACCACCACCTCGACGCCCGGGATTCCGGCGGCAGCCTCGGCCTTCTCGGCGCTGGTCAGCAGCACGCGCGGCATGCAGTCGGCCACGCGCAGCCGCACGCCCTCGGGTCCAAACAAAGTGAAGAGCGGCACGGCGATTGCGCCCCGCTTCATCGCCCCGAACATTGCCGAATAGAAGGGGAGCGACGGATCGAGCATCACCGCCACCCGGTCACCCGGGGCGACACCGCGCGCCGCGAGCCAGTGCGCGAAGCGGGATGACCAGTCGGCGATCGCGCGGAAGGTGATGGTCTCGTCACGGCCATTGGCATGGGCGACGCGCACGGCGAGGCGGCGGTCATCCGTCGCATGCCGATCGATGCATTCATGGGCAATGTTCAACGCGGCGCGGTCGCCGTCGAAGAAGTCCCACAGCCGCTCCGGCGAGAAATTCGCCTGGGCGAAGCCGTACTCCGTGCTGTCCGTCAGTTTTGTCATCGAGCGTTTCCCCGGGGGCTGTCGCCGCCTGGTCGAAGGTTATTCGCGCATCGGAGTGTGTTGTCAAATACGATTATATGTTGTATATGGACAACATGAATCATCCCAGAATCAAACCTTCCACCCTCCCGACGGCGCGTGATCAAGGAACTGCGATCCGTGAGGCCGATCCGACGGGGCATTCCGAACCTGCGACGGCGCGCGGCGCTGTCATCCGGCAAGTGCCTGCCGTCGCGCGGGCCGCGGCGATCCTGCGTCTTCTCTCCCGCAGCCAGGCGCCGCTCGGCGTGCATGCGATCGCGCGATCACTCGGCCTGGTACCAAGCACCTGTCTTCACATCTTGCGGGCCCTGACGGTGGAGGAACTCGTGTCCTTCGACCCGGAGACAAAGCGCTACGGACTGTCGAGCGGCATCGTCGCCCTGGCGCGTGGCATGCTGAGGCGTGATCCATTCAGCAACCTCGTCCAACCGATCCTGGACAGGCTCTCCAGCCGGCACAGCGTCACTGCGATCGGCATCGAGGTGGCAAGTCTCGAGCATATCGTTGTCGTCGCCATCTCACGACCCGGCCAGGCACTGCGCCTCCAGGCCGATGTGGGAAGCCGGTATCCGGCGCTGGTCAGTGCGAGCGGCAGGTGCATCGCGGCATTCGGCGGCTACAGCTGGAGCGAGATCGACAAGCGCTTCCGCACCGTACGGTGGGACAATCCCCCGACGCTCGCCGAATGGCGCGCGGACGTCGAAGCGACGCGGCTGACGGGCTACGCGGTGGACGAGGGGCGCTACATCGCTGGCGTGACCGTCATTACCGCGCCGGTGCTGCGGCGGGGCCGGATGTCGCACGGTCTCGTCGTGCTGGGCGTGAGCGAGCAGTTGCGTCGCATCGGGCATGTGCCGCTCGGCGAGGAACTCGCTTCCGAGGCAGCGGCCTTGTCCAGGCAGCTTGAAGATGCGTGACGTGCTTCGCATCGCGGGAGCTGCGGGACCTGAACGTCCGCGGCGGGACGAGGCAGTTTGGTGTTCAGCCCGCGCCGGCGCCGACGTGGCGCAATGCCGATATGGAATGCGGTGACGTCACATGACATGGGCGCTTCGCGAAGCGCTGGTGTCGATCACCGCGCCGAGCATGGCCGCATTCGCGACGTAGCAAGGCATCTCGCAGTCCTGTGCGACCCAGTTGGTTCGTCCCGCAGCGCTGACACCGGACATCGTCGAGGCGATCCTCGGTGGCGGCCATGCGCGACGGTCAGCACCGTGCATCTGAGCCCAGCCGTACGAAACCAAGTCGGCGTAGCAGCTTGCCGACCGTGCGCTCCGCCAGATGTACGCCAAAGCGTTGCGCGATCATCGCGGCAAGGTCGGCGCGCCGCCAACGCACCACGCCATGCTCGGCACGCTCAGGGCCGCGCACCACCAGCGCGGCAAAGGCGACCTCCTGCTCGGCCAACAGGCGGCGGGCCGGACCGCCGCGCCCAAGTCGGTCCGACAGCCCAGCCAGGCCCAGTTCATTGTAGCGATGCACCCAGTCGCGCAGCGTCTACCGGTCCGTGCCACACAGTCGCGCCGCATCGCCGCGGGCATGACCGTCCAGCACCAATGCGAGCGCCAACATCCGCCGCGCCGCCGCACCGTCGCCGCTGCGAGACGCCGCCGCCCGCAGCCCCGCTGCATCGTAATCCCCCCGCAGGATCGCCACCGCCAGCATCCGTCCGCCTCCATCACAGAAGACAGCGAATCACACGCTCCGTGACCAACGGAATCCCCTTTCCGAAGTCAGAGCTCTGGGCCGTTGGTATCAGTGGGTATGCCCCTGCAAACCACCCCACCAAAGGGCTACGGCCCTTTGGAATGCGGGTTCCTGGCGCTGCGCACGGGGGTATTCCCTCGCCGGGATGCGCGCGTCGGTCCCGGCGCCATCAGGATTGTGCCGACACGACGCCAGGGCGTAACCAACAGTCCAGCACGGCGCAACGTGACGGTTTCCAAAGGCCTCGGACCTTTGGTCGGGTGAGGTCCGGAGAGGGGCAATGCCCCGCTCCGCGGCACTGTCCGAGCGATGCGCGGCGCCCAAGCTGCGCCGCCGCCCCCGAAACCACGCCCCTGCCTCACCCGAATTCCGCCTGTTCCACCAGCAGCACCAGCTCCCGCCCTGTCCCCGGTTCCTTCACCCCGCCGGCGAAAGCGAGCGCGACGTCGTTCATCCCCGCCTGCAGCACCAGGTCGAGCACGATCTCCCCCGACTGCCGCAATCCGGCGCCCTCGATCTCGACCTGGGTGGGCGCGCCGCCATCCAGCGTCACGCGCAGGCCCTGGCGCGGCACCAGGCAGCGATAGCGCAGGGTCAGCCGGGCCGGCCCCGGCGAGTCGGTTTCCACCGCCAGCCGGGCATCGCGCGCCACCACCCAGCGCACGCCCGCCGGCACGCCGAGATCCGGGAAGGGCCCCTCGGACGGTCCGATACCCATGGACAGGTCCCAGCGCAGGCGCGGGCCGTCGGGGGGAGGCAAGGCGGGCGGGGCGGGCGGCGCCGGTTCGGGCTGCGGCCGGGCGGCGTCCACGGTGCCCAGGGGCCGCGTCGTGCCGGCCAGCGCCGTCGCCTCGGCCGACAGCAACGTCACCGCCTGGCCGGCCGCCTCTTCGGCCAGCAGATGCCACCCGACCTGATCGCCGGCCGCGCGCAGCAGGGCCGGCGGCAAGGTCGCAGTGCCGAGCCAAGTTCCATCGGCCTCCTGCGACAGCCGCAGCCGCGCCGCGGCGGCGCCCAGATGCAAGGTCACGACCGGGGCCGGCATCGGCGGTTCGCCGCGCAGCCGGAAGGCCAGGACGCAGGGCCGGTCCGACGCGGCCGCCAGGTTTCCCGCCACGCCGGCCGCCAGGGGCCAGCCCCCCCCGGGCAGCGCCGATGTGCTTACCGCCAGCAGCGGGAATGCGGTGTCTTCCCCGGCCGCTTCGCCAGGCGGCCCGGCAACGGGCCCAAGTTCCATGCCGCCCACCAGCACGCCAAGGTCGCGCGCATCGTTCTGCGGGCGGTATGTGTAGGGCAACCTCAGACGTAGATCGATGCGCGGCTTCGCACGCCCCGGTCCCGGGCCGCGCAGCGTCAGCCGCGCCCCGCGCCCCTCGCGCTGCCAGGTCAGCCGCACCGGCAATTCGGTGCCCTGCACTTCGGTGCGTTCAAGTTGCTCGACCCCGAAGAAGGACAGCAGCGTGATGTCGAGCTGCCAGGCTTCCTCGAATGGCCAGTCGAAGGCGATCGCCGGTTCCTGCATGGCCCAGCGCACGGTGCGCCCGTCCAGCGGTTCCGGCCGGTGCCAGCCGCCATCCAGTCGTGCGAGGTCGACCGCCATGCTGATCGGCCGTGCCACCAGGCTGGCCGCCGCCTTGTGGCGAACCCACAGGGCGGCGATCTGGTCGATCAGCGCCGACGCTCCATTCGCCGCGCGATACCGCACCCCCGCCGCCGCGGACAGTGTTCGCAGTTCGCCGATGCGCGGCAGCGCGGCCTGGAAGGCGTCGGCGATCGCCTCGGCGCTGTGCGTGGCATAGGCGATGTGGCCGGCGCCCCAGTGGCGCGCCTCATTCTCCAGCCAGGTGCCGGCCGGCACCACGACCGGCGTGCCGAGGCTGATCGTCTCCCACAACACGCCCGAGGATTTGCGCCGGTACAGCACGGGGTCATAGGGAAACAGCGCGATGCCGACGCCGCGCGCCAGGGCGAGGTAGTCGGCCGGCGCCAGCCGCCCACCCGCCAGGTCGAGCGCCGGCACGCTCGCGGGCAACGCCGCCAGCGCCTCGCTCGCCGCCTTGGCCGCGCCCCAGGCGGAATTGCCGTTCACATGCGCGACCAGCCGCCAGTCCGGATGCATCGCCGCGAGACGCGGGATCAGGTCCGGCAGCAGCGCGATGCCTTTGTCGATCCGCGCATCGCCGGCGAACAGCAGGGCGCGCTGGGGCGGGCTGGCCGGCGCCGAGCCGGGTTCGGGGCGGATCGGCAGCGGGTGCGCGGGGATCGGGCGGCGGAACAACGCGCTGAATTCCGTCGCATGCTGCAATCCGCTGGCGAACAGGTGGACCGGCGGGCCTTCCTCCAGCGCCGCGCGATCCGCCAGGCGGTAGAACAGCGCGCGCAGCCTGTCCTCCACCACCTCCTGCCCCGCCGCATCGACTGCCACGCCCGAGGGGAACATCAGGTGCAGCAGGAACAGCGGCGCCTCGAGCGGGTCGAAGCCCTTCATCCAGCCGATGTAGCCCGCCAGGTGGTTCTCGGTGGCGGTCGGTACCAGCACCGCATCGGCTGGACCGAATTCGGATCGCGGCAGCAAGGCGAGTTCGGCCTGCAGCAGGTCGTTGAAATGCCGCCAGTCATCCATCGCCCCGGTCACCGGGTCCTTGTGGAGTTCGGCGTAAGTGCTGGAGGTGAAGTGCGGCAGGATGCGCACGCCCTCGATCGTCGCGGCGGCGAAGCGGCGATGGGCGACGATGGTCACCGCCTCCCCCCGCGCCCGCGCTTCCCGCGCGATCGCCATGTCATAGGCCAGGTGATGCCCGGCTTCGCCTTCGAGGTTGGGGTCGAGGATGACGAGGGCCATGGGACCTATTCGGTAAGGGCGGCGACGAAGGCACCGAGGGCAGGGCTGCGGGCGAGCGGATAGCGCGCGAGATGGGACAGCACGGCGGCGATGGCAGCCTGCGTCGCCGCCGCCCCGCGCGCTGAGAGCAGCATCTCGGCGGCAACGCCCAGCGCGGTGTCGAGGTCCTGCACCATCAGCGCCGCGCTCACCCGGCGCTGTCCCGCCGCGAGATCATAGGCCGCGTGGCGCACCGGGCTGCGGATCGACCGGGGGGCGAGCAGCGCGAGACTTGGCGAGGCGGCCGGGCGCGGCACGAACACCACCCGGCACAGTCGCGGGGTGGCGGGCGCCTCGATGGTGAAGGCCGCGCCGTCCTCGGCGACGGTGGCGAGGAAGGCGGCATCGGCCAGCGGAAGGAAGGCCTGAGGCAGGCCTTCGGGCGACAGCAGCCGCGCGGCGCCGGGCTCCGGCCAGCCCTCGGCAAGGATGGCCAGGCCACCGGCGCAAGGGGCGCGGAAGCCGGCGGCGACCATGCCGTCGCCGGGCTGCCAGGCGGCGGGCGGGAGAAGGAGTAGGTTGGTCATGGGGGCGGCGGGACGCGCATGGCCTCGGTGGCGCGGGAATCAGTGTGCGGCGCGGTGGGACCAGAGGGGGCCTTGCCCCCTCCGGACCACCCCCACCAAAGGCCGACGGGCCTTTGGAATGCGGTTTCCTGGTGCAGGGCGCGGATGGCCGACGCCGTGGCACATTCGGCTCGCCTGCGCGGCGGGCCCGCAAGGGCCATCGACCGACGCGTCCGCTTGGCGCCGAAATGGCATTCGACGCTCGGCATCGCGCCACCTGCGGCACGGCCGGTCCCGACGCCGGCGCCTGGCGCCAGGTATCGGTTTCCAAAGGCCTTAAGCCTTTGGTGGGGTGGCCTGGAGGGGCAAAGCCTCTCCAGCATCGTCCCGCCTCTCACGCCCCAAGCGCCGCATACAGCGCCGCATGCCGCGCTGCGACATGCCGCCATTCCAGCGCCTCCGCTCGCGCCCTTGCGGCGCGCCCGAGCGCCTCCGCCCTCGCCGGGTCGGCGGCGAGGCCCAGCACCGCATCGGCCAGCGCCCGCGCATCGCGCGGCGGAGCGAGCAGCGCCGCCCCGGCGGTCATTTCCGCCACGCCGCCGACATCGGTGCTGACCACCGGCCTGCCGCAGGCCATCGCTTCCAGGATGGCATTGTTGGCGGTGGCATCCTGCAACGGCAGCAGCAGCGCGTCGGCATCGCGATAGGCCTGGCGCAGCGCCTCGTCGGTCAGCCCGGATTCCACGGTGACGCCAGGCGGGGCGCCGGCGGGCGGGGTTGGGGAGATGATGCGCAGGCTGGCGTCGAGCCCGGCGCGGCGGACCAGCGACAGCGCGGCGAAGGCGCTTGGGTGGTCGCGCAGCCAATGGCCGACGGCAAGCAGGCGGAATCCCGACCCGGCCGCACGCGGGCCCGGCGTGAAGAAGCCGGCATCGATGCCGTGCGGGATGACGTGGATGCGGGCGGCGTCGATGGCGGCGGGAATGGCGGCGCGTTGCGCCTCGCACAGCAGGATGATGGCGTCGAGCCGGCCGAGCAGCGGCCCATTGATCATCCTCGCCAGCAGGTCCGGCGGCTGGTGGAACGTGGCCGCCATGGCCGGCCGCCGGCCGCCCGCGAACAGCGTGGCGGGCAGGCGCGGCAGCAGCCACAGGGCGAGTTCGCCATCGACGGCGTGCACGACATCGGCCGCCATCGCGGCGCAGGCGGCGAGGAGTTCGGCCTCCGCGAGCCAGGCGTTGCCCTGTTGCCCAAAGGGTCCGGTGCCAAGCAGCCTGCCCCAGTCGCGATAGTCGTCCGCGCGGCCGCCCGCCAAGCTGGCGCCCAGGGGGGTGGCGCGGATCTCGGCGACGATGTCGTCCGGCAGATGGCGCAGAAACTGGTAGGGGCCGGAGCGCGCACCGTGATGCACATGGCGCGCATGCAGCGCCAGCAGCCGGGTCCCCCCCGGCGCGGCGGCCGATGCGGGGGCCTCGATGGTCGCCACGGCGGGCCCGCCTTCCTGGCGCAGCAGGATATTGGTCGGAAAACGCAGGAACGGTGCGCCGGGCCGGGCGGACACGCCGACCGGTGCATGGCTGAAGGCGTGCAACGCGCGCGCATGCGCGGCGGCGTTGGGCGCGGCCAGGTGCGGCGGCGGGGCGATGTTGTCGTACAATTCGGCAAGTTGGCCGCCGATCGCCTCCAGCGTGTTCTCCGCCTCGACCTGTGCGCGGGATGTCGCGCGCAGGCCGGCATCGCCATGGTGGCGGGCGACGAAGCGCAGCAACGCCTCGGCGAGGGCTTCGGCGCCCGCACTGGTGGCGACCACGCCGCTGGTCCCCTCGCGCACCATCTCGACGAGGCCACCGACCGGGGTGACGAGGCAGGGCGTGCCGCAGGCCAGCGCCTCGAGCGCGATGTTCGGGTAGTTGTCCTCCAGCGAAGGAATGCAGGCGAGGTCGGCCGCGCCGAGGATGTCGGCCAGCACGGCATCCTCGGTGACCTCCCCGAAGGCCAGCGTGGTCAGCCCTTCCCAGCCCGGCAGCGGCGACTTGCCGAAGCCGGCCAGCGCCACCCGCGCGCCGGGGGGCAGCGCAGCGGCCAGGCGGCCGTCGTCATGCAGCCGGCGCAGAGCCTCGATCAGGATGGCGCCACCCTTGCGACGTTCGCGGTTGTCATAGGCGCCCAGCACCAGCAGCAAATCGGCCGGGCCGATGCCGAAGGCGGCGCGCAGCGTGTCGCGGTCGGCACGGGGGGTGAAATCCGCCGTCTCGATCGGGTTCGGGATGACGGCGATGCGGCAATCGCGGAATATGGCACTTTCCGCCGCCCGCGCCGCCATCCAGCGCGACGGCGCGACGATCACCGGCCCCGGCTTGGACCAGGCTTCACGCTTCTCGGCGAATGCGTTGGGCACCAACGACCAGGCGTCGTGCAACTGCGGGCATTGCAGGCAGGCCGTGCGGTACTGGTCGCAGCCGGCCGGGTAATGGCACCCGCCGGTCATCGGCCACAGGTCATGCAGCGTCCAGACCACCGCCCGCCCGGCCATCAGCCACCGCCGCATCACCGCCGGCGGCACCGACCAGGAGGTCCAGTGCAGGTGCAGGATGTCGGCCGCGGCGACCAATGCCTGGTGGTCGAGCGCCAAGCCCGGATGGGCGATCGAGAACAGGGTGTTGGTGGCATCCGTGCTCGCCGTCTGCACCACACCCCATTGCACGCGGTCGCGCAGCACGATGGCCAGCGTGGCCTCGGCCGGGTCCTCGGGCGGGGTGGGATGCAGCACGACGTCGTCGGGCGCGGCAGACTTGCCATCGGCGAAGGCGAAGGCGGAGAGCAACCCGGCCTGACGCGCGGCGAGATGCGCGCGACGGCCTGCGCGGCCCGCGCCGCCCGTGGCACCCGTGCAGAGATGGACGACGGTCCTCGCCAAGCAGCCGCCCCGCTTTCCCCGATCCGGCGGGCGCTGACGCACCGCACAATCACGGAATATGCGGGATGCTCCCGCCCGCGCATACCCCTGGCTGCGGCCGGGAGCAGGCTCGCCCCGATGGCTTCCGCCGTGGCGCACGCCATGCGATCTTTCGGGTTTGTTGTTTCGGCATCGGCCAGCCTGTCCGGCTGCACGTCCCGCCATCCTGCGTGGGCCTTGGACGGGGAAGCCGGCCAGTGCCCGCCTCGCCATGCCTGCCACCTCGGGAGTAGTCGCGTTGAAGCTGCCGGACCACCTCGCCGCGCGGACCATCGTCACCATCGCAACGCAGCGCAGCGGCACCAAGGCCTTCGCGCAGTCGCTCAACGGCGGCGCGCTGGTGCGGTCGGCCTATGAGATCTTTCTGCCCAACAATCCGGTGTCGAGCCTGACGCGGGCCTGGGCCGCGCATCTCGGCGCCCATCCGGATTTCGGCTTCTCGCAGGATGAGATGACCGCCTTCCTCGACGACTACTTCATCCGGCTGCACGACACGATCGACCGCGACTGGCTGCACTTCGACGTCATGTACGACAATCTCGGCGTGCTCTCGACGCTGTGGACCTATCCGATCGGGCTGCCGTGGCGGAACTTCCTGATGGGCTACATGCGCGCCCGCGGCTTCCTGGTGCTGCACCTGGTGCGCGAGGACATCCTCGAATGCTTCGCCAGCAACATCATCGCCCAGACGCGCAACCTGTACCACACCGACAAGGACATCTCGGCGCGCGAGGAAGCGCCGATCGCGCTCGATCCCGAACGCGCGCTGCACTACGTCCTACCGGTCGCGCGCACGCGCGAACTGGTGCGCGAGGCGTTCCGCGGCAACAAGCGCTGCATCGAGCTGACCTATCCGCACTTCATCGCCGATGACCACGTCGCCCCGGATGCCGTGGCCAAGGTCGCGCAGGGGCTCGGCCTGGACGCCGAAGCCGCCGCGGGGCTGTTCGGGCCGATCCGCATGCGCCAGACCGCGCCCGACAAGCGCCGGTTGATCAGCAACTACGACGAGGTCGCGGCGCATATCGCCCCGGCTCTGGCCAGGCTCGCCGAACCGCGCGGATCGCGCTGGTAACACCGCGCGCATGAGCGACGACGACGCCTTCCAGGCCGCGCTGGCGGCCTTCAATCCGGGCGGCTGGCCGGTCCAGACCGTGACCGGCACCGATGCGGCACCCGCCCCGCGGGGCCCGGCGATCATCGTCATCCGCGGCGCCAACGACCCCGCCCATGACCGCACGAAGCGCCGCTTCACCGAGGTGGGCGTCATCGGCGGCACCGACCCGGCCTGGATCGGCGCGACCAAGCCACCGCCCACCCCGCCGGGCGAATCCGGCGCACTGATCGTGTCCTTTTTCACCCGCGCCACGCGCTACGAGGCCTATGCCGCGCGACTGCGCGCCAGCCTCGATCGCCAGGGCGTGGCGCATGAACTGGTCGGCCTGGACGTGCCCGGCAGTTGGGAAATGGTCTGTGCGTTCAAGGCCGAATTCATCCAGGACCAGTGGCGCAGGACCGACCGGCCGGTCATCTGGCTCGACGCCGATGCGACACTGGAAGCCCCGCCTGCGTTGCTGGCGGCTCCCGGGGCGGATTTCGCCATCAACAAGCACGGTGGATGGAAATTCTCCGCGGGCTCGATCCTGTTCGGCCGCAGCCAGGCCGCCGAGGCGCTGCTCGACCGCTGGGTGCTGCGCTGCCGGGCCGATCCGAAGATGTGGGACCAGAACCACCTGGATGCGGCCTGGGCGGATGTCTCGGCCACCATGCCGCTGGTCACGCGCTGGCTGCCGCCGTCATACAGCGCCATCTGGGACCACTACGACGCGGCGGCGTTCGGCCCGCCAGTGGTGTCGCAGCACCAGGCATCCCGCGCCGAGGCGCGCAGCGGCCGCAAACAGGAAGCCCCGCCGCCGCAACCCGAGGCGCTGCGCCGCGCCCGCCGCGCCAGCCGATGGCTGCGCGGTACCGGCAGCCAGTTCGGCGACGCGGCGCCGCTGAAGCCGGCAGGGTCGGTGCCCCCCGCGCTCGCCGCACGCCTGCGCGCGATTGCGCAGGACAGCCTTCCGCTGGTCGACATCGGCTGCGGCGGCAGCGGCATCGCCGCGGCCTTCTTACCCGGCGCCTATGTCGGCACCGATATCCGACCCGAAGCGATGGTCGCCGCGCGGACCGCCATGCCGGACCACGCCTGGCGCCTGCTGATGGAGGAATACCCCTATCCAACCGGCGGCTGCGTGCTGCTGCTCGATGTGCTGGCGCATGTGCCGGATGCCGCGCTGGCGGCGATCCTGGACCGCGCGGCGGCGGCGGCGCCTCGGCTGATCATCGTGGAACGCTTCGGTGGCGCCCAGCGGGAGGCGACGGCATTGGTCAGCGCCGCCGGCGCCGCCGGGTGGCTGCCGGACGCCCGCGAAGCGGCGGATGGCGGGCGTGAAATCCTGGTGTTCCGGCGCGGGTAGAACGACACGCCGCCTGCACGGCGCGCGACGACAGCGGGGGTCGCGGGCCGATTGGCGGCGGGATGCGATGGGTCCGGAGGGGCAACGCCCCATGGGCGCGAAGCTTGGGCGCCGTGGCGCCTCGAAGAGGGGCTTTGCCCCTCCCCGAACCTCACCCAACCAAAGGCTTAAGGCCTTTGAAAACCTCAACTTTGGCACTGAACGCCGTGGGTCGGTGTGCGGGCCGTAGTGCCATCCCCGGCACCGTTCCGGCCGCGCGCTGTCCCCCATGCACAGCGCCAAAATCCCGCGGTCCAGGAGCCCGTTGGCTCCTGGCGGGGTGGCTTGGAGGGGCAGCGCCCCTCCAACCTTCGGGCGTATCACGCAGCACGCCGTCCAGCCCGCCTACGCTTCCGCCACCCCATCATCGGCCGCCGGCCTGTCCAGCCGCCGCACCACCGTATCCAGCCGCCGCACGCGGTCGGCCACTTCCCGCAGGATCGGCCCGGCGACCTCGTCCAGTCCGGCGATGCGGGCGATGCGCGCGAACAGGTTGTCGATCATGTCCCCGCCCGGCTTGAACACGGTCATGCCGTCGAACAGTTCCGCGCTTCTGCCACGTGGCCCCTGCGGGTCCGACGGCCCGGCAAGACGCCGTTCCGTCTCGGCCAGCTTGGCAAGGTTCGCCAGCACGGTGCCGTTCAGCGCCACCGCCCGCTGCGTCGGCGTGCCGTGGTCGGCCAGCGTGTCGCAGGCGGACACCAGCCAGCGCAGCGACAATTCACGCAGCAGGAAGGCGCCTTCCTCCAGCCACAGACGCTGGTAGAGCGGCAGGAAATGCGCCACGGCAACACGCCGCCGTAGCGCCACGACAAAGCCGGCATGCAGCACGAGCAATTCGCTGCGCCCGGCGAATTCGCTGCGCAACTCGTTGACGTGGTCGAAGAAGTCGGGCCGGCGCCCGCCGAAGACCGGCCTGCGGCGCTCGCCGCGGGTGAAGGCATTGTCGATGCCGTCCACCGTCGCGTCGCGCAGCGCCGCAAAATCCATCCCGGCGGCGGCGTAGTCGCGCGGGTCCCGCTTCGCGGCCCGCACCGCCCCGCCGCGCCCTGCCCTGGTGGCGCCGTCGGTCACTCGGGTGCCGCGACGTCGCGCAGCGCTTCCGCGAGGCCGCTGCCGCCTTCCACCGCCCAGTTCGGCCGGCCGATCGAATCCAGCGTGCGCAGCACGAGGTCGCGATTGTCGAAGGCCGAGACCACGTCCCAGCGCCCCTGCTTGACCAGCCGGCTCGACATCTCGAGCGCGCCGACCGCGCCGGCATGCCGGGCCGCGTTGCGCAGCATGACCGCGTCGAGCAGGTCGATGTAGCTCAGCGGCAGGAACGGCTTGCCGGCGGCATCGAGGCCGGTCAGCACCTCCTGGTAGAACTGGCGGAAATTCTCCCGGGCCGACAGGAAGCGCCTGGGTTCGAAATGCAGCGGCGGTGGGTCGGCCTGCGGCGCCTGGCCCGCCGATGCCCACACCCCGGTGCGGTTGGCGGTGAGTTGCGAGGAATGCACGGCGAGGAAGTTCGGCCGGAACAGCACGATGCAGCGCCAGCCAGGATCGGCGATGATGCGCCGCCGCACCTCCGGCGCATGGTTCGGCAGCAGCTTGATGCCCAGGATCGGCGTGGCGCAGTCGCGTTCCAGCCGGTCGAGGAAGCCGAGCGGATCGGCGTCGCGCGCCGCCTTCGTCGCATCCTGCGCGGCGCTCGCGAGATGGACGCGGTTCGGGTTGAACGGCTCCGGGTGGAAAGTGACGCCGGGCAGCGAGCCCAGGCTGCTGGCGAGGTAGTTCGTCCCGGTCCTCGGGTAGCCGAGGATGGCAACGCGATGCTGCGGCAGGCGCACCACCGTCACGCCCCGCACCACGGGAGACGTGCAGCGCGGCACGATGACGCACCAGAACGCGCCGGTACATGCCCCCGCTGCCGGCAGGCGTTGCGGGCAAGACCCCCCCGGCCGCAGGTCCTACGCAGCGGGCTGCGTTGCGCGACAGGGCGCCGGCACGCGACCGTCCCGGCCGGGGCGCCGCGATGCCCGGCATCGGG
The DNA here is from genome assembly GCF_039839775.1 of Roseomonas sp. CAU 1739. Taxonomy (NCBI): domain Bacteria; kingdom Pseudomonadati; phylum Pseudomonadota; class Alphaproteobacteria; order Acetobacterales; family Roseomonadaceae; genus Roseomonas; species Roseomonas sp. CAU 1739. The sequence goes on along the minus strand of NZ_JBDOQQ010000014.1, from coordinate 170,291 downwards.
CGCGGGACTCTCGGACAACCTCGTCATTGCCGCGGCGCAGCCTCCGTCGCCATCGTCATCTCGCGCAATACATCGAGCACCTGCGCCGGCCGCGACAGCCGGTAGCTGGCGACCCGGCCCTTGCCCCCGAGATGCTCGAGATCCAGCGAGACCAGGCGCTGGTCGAGCCCCTTGGCATGCGCGATCACCTGGTAGTTCGGGTTGATCCGCGGGCCCCGGCCGAAAATGACGATGCGCGCGCGCACGTCGCGGACCAGCAGCAGGCTGTGAAAGGCGGACCCCTCGAAGCCGGCGATCACCTCGGCCGCCTCCAGCGCGGCCAGTTGATCGGCGAGGCTCATCGTCTCGGGGTGCAGGATCGTCCAGCGGTCGGCAGCGAGTGCGGCCTCGACCTCGGCCTCGCCATCGACCCGCGCGAGCCTGGCGGGCAGGTCGCTGCGCGACAGCCAGACGCAATGGCCGGGCTGTGGTGTCCGGCAGGGGTGCGCGGCGAGCGCGGCCTCCTGCCATGCATGGAGGTACCGCCGCGTCACTAGCCCCTGCTCCGGCACCGCGAGGCGGGCGACGCGGACAGGGCGGTCGATCACGCGGTGCTCCCGCGCTCCAAGCCCGAGCAGGTCGAGGATATCGCGCTGCCAGGGCAGGAGACGTGAATGCGACACCGCGCGCTGCCACAGCACCGGCCCCGGCAGCGTGGCGAAGGCCCAGGCCCGCGACAGGCTTTCCAGCAGGAAATGACCGAAATGATCCCAGAGCTGGCCGCCATAGATGAAATCGCCGTCCCAATCCTCCTCGGCAGCGGCGAAGGGCGGGGGGTTGGCGGCGTGGCCACCGCGCCGGTGGATGGCCGCCGCCACCGGCAGGTCGTCCGGGCCGAAGGCGCCGATGCGGAACGGCAGCGGCGCGCCGGGCGCGGTTTCATGCACGAGCGGCACGAGGGTCGCCCGGTCGACATGGTGCACGAGAAGTTCGGCCGGTGCAGGCCAGCGCGGCGGTGGCGCCGCGCCGGCCGGCGGCACCCCGGTCATCGCGCCGCCGCACTCGCCTCGGACCGCGTCGCGCCGACGCGCTGGGCCAGCGCGGCGGCCATGAATTCGTCGAGGTCGCCATCCAGCACGGCGTCGGGGTTGCCCTTCTCCACGCTGGTGCGCAGGTCCTTCACCATCTGGTACGGCTGCAGGACGTAGGACCGGATCTGGTGGCCCCAGCCGATATCGGTCTTGCCGGCCTCGACTGCGTCCGAGATCGCCTCGCGCTTGCGCAGTTCCAGTTCGTACAGCCGCGCCTTCAGCATCTCCATCGCGATGGCGCGGTTGCGGTGCTGGCTGCGGTCCTGGGTGGAGGCGGCGACGATGCCGGTCGGGATATGGGTGAAGCGCACGCCCGATTCGGTCTTGTTGACGTGCTGCCCGCCGGCGCCTGAGGCGCGGAAGGTGTCGGTCTTGAGGTCGGCCGGGTTGACCTCGATCTCGATCTTGTCGTCGATGACAGGATAGACATAGACCGATGCGAAGGATGTCTGCCGCCGCGCGGCCGCGTCAAAGGGGCTGATGCGCACCAGCCGGTGCACGCCCGATTCCGTCTTGAGCCAGCCATAGGCGTTCGGCCCCGACACCTGCACGGTGGCGGACTTGATGCCGGCCTGCTCGCCTTCGGACTGTTCGGTCAGCGTCACCTTGTAGCCGCGGCGTTCCGCCCAGCGCATGTACATGCGCAGCAGCATCTGGGCCCAGTCCTGGGCCTCGGTGCCGCCGGCCCCGGCATTGACTTCAAGGTAGGCGTCGTTGGCGTCGGCCTCGCCGGATAGAAGGCTTTCGATCTCAAGCCGCTTGGCTTCCGTGGCGAAGCCTTCGAGGTCGGCCATGGCGGCCTTGATGGTGTCCTCGTCGCCTTCGGCCTCGGCCAGTTCGATCAGGCCGAGCGCATCGGCGACATCGCGCTCCAGCTTGCGCACGCCCTCGACCTGACCGGCCAACCGGCCACGCTCGCGCATCACGCGACCGGCCTCGGCGGCATCATTCCAGAGGGAGGGGTCCTCGACCCGAGCGTTCAGCTCCTCGAGGCGGCGGGTTGCGGCATCCCAGTCAAAGATGCCTCCTCAGCAGGGACACCGAAGCGGTGATCTGCTCGTTCAGGGATTCTGCTTCAGCGCGCATGATGCTGGGTCAATAAAGCCCGCCCAGGTTGCTGTCGAGGCCGGTGGCCGTGCCGCCGCCGCCGCCACCGCCGCCCGCGCCCCACCGCCGCGCGGCATTCTCGGTGCCCGGGCGAAAAGCTTCGAGGATCGAGCCATTGCCGACATTGATGCGCACCAGCGCCACGCCCGGCGGCGCGCGGAACGGCACCGGCGGACTGTCGCGCAGGGCGGCTGCCAGCACGTCGTGGAAGATCGGCGCAGCATTGCCGCCGCCGGTCTCGCCATTGCCCAGGCTGCGTGGTTCGTCATAGCCCATCCACACCGCGATCACGATGTCGGGGGTGAAGCCGACGAACCAGTTGTCCTTGTAGTCGTCGGTGGTGCCGGTCTTGCCGGCGATCGGCCGGTTCAGCCCGGCCCCGGCGCGCGTGCCGGTGCCGCGCTGCACCACGCCCTGCAACAGGGACACCATCTGATAGGCGGCGATCGGGTCGGTCGCCTGCTGGCGCTGCGGATCCACGAGCTCGGGCGGGCCGGCATCGGGGTTGCCCGCGTCGCAGGTGGCGCAGCTGCGGCGGTCGGCGCGCCAGATCACTCGCCCGCGGCGATCCTGCACGGAATCGATCAGCGTCGGCGTCACGCGATTGCCGCCATTGGCGAAGGCGGCGTAGCCGGCGGCCATGCGCAGCACCGTCGTCTCCCCCGCGCCGAGCGACAGGGCGAGATAGCGCGGCATGTTGTCGATCACGCCGAAGCGGCGCGCCGCATCGGCCACCGCGTCCATCCCCACCTGCTGCGCGACCCGCACCGTCACCAGGTTGAGGCTGCGTTCCAGCGCCTGGCGCATGGTCACCCAGCCATTGGCCTGGCCTGCGGTGTAGTTCTGCGGCCGCCACAGCCGCCCGCCGGACATCACCTCGATCGGTTCGTCGAGCAGTTCGGTATTGGGCGGAATACCCTGCTCCAGCGCGTTGATGTAGACGAAGGGCTTGAAGGACGACCCCGGCTGGCGCTGCGCCTGGGTCGCGCGGTTGAACCAGGACCGTTCGAAGGACCAGCCGCCGGCCATCGCCAGCACGCGGCCCGATTGCGGGTCGAGGGCGACCACCGCGCCCTCGATCTGCGGCATCTGGCGCAGTTCAACGCGCTCGGGACGCGCCGCGCGCCCTTGCGCGGGCATCTGGGTCGCCATCTGTTCGACGAAGACGACGTCGCCGACATTGACCACCTGGTTCATGCGGGCGGGCTGGCCGCCCATCCGCCCATCGCGCACCGGGCGCGCCCAGGCGAGGTCCTGCAGATACATCAGGCCGGTCTGCGGTTGCGGCGCCCCGCGCCCGCCATCGGCGCGGTCGATCCAGCCGAGCCGTGCATCGTTGGCGCGCACTTCCAGCACCACCGCCAGCCGCCATTCCGGCAGTCCGCCCGGCGGCCGCTGATAGGCTTCGAGCGCCGGCATCCATTCGGTCGGGCCGGCCGCGATCTGGCCGAACGCGCCGCGCCAGCCGCCGCGGCGGCGGTCATAGGCCACCAGCCCGTCACGCAGCGCCTTCTCGGCCGCAGCCTGCAGGTCGGGTTCCAGGCTGGTGCGCACCACCAGGCCGCCCATCGTGGTCTGCTCGGCGCCGAAGCGCTGGATCAGCTCGCGGCGTACTTCCTCGGTGAAGTGCTGGCCGACCGGGACGACCTCCGGCCGGCGGGACGGGCGCGGGACCAGCGGCTCGGCCTTGGCGTAGCGGGCTTCCTCCCGCGTGATGTGGCCGTCCTCGGCCATGCGGTCGATCACCCAGTCGCGCCGGGCGCGCGCCGCCTCGGGGAAGCGGATCGGGTTGTAGTTGTTGGGCGCCTTGGGCAAGGCGGCGAGGAAGGCGGCCTCGGCGATCGTCAGGTCATCCAGGCCCTTGTTGAAATAGGCCTGCGCGGCGGCCGCCACGCCATAGGCGGATTGACCGAGGAAGATCTCGTTCAGGTAGATCTCGAGGATGCGTTCCTTGGGCAGCGCCTGTTCGATGCGCACGGCGAGGATCGCCTCGCGCACCTTGCGCATCAGCGACCGTTCGGCACCCACCAGCATGTTCTTGGCGACCTGCTGGGTGATGGTCGACGCCCCACCCATCCGCCGGCCGGAGCCATAGTTCTCCGCCGCCGTCAGCAGCGACCGCCCGATGCCGAGCGGATCGACGCCGGCATGTTCCCAGAAGCGCTGGTCCTCGGCCGAGACGAAGGCCTGCTGGATGCGCGCCGGGATCGCCTCGATCGGCACGAACACGCGCCGCTCAGTCGCCAGTTCGGCGGTGAGCCGGCTGTCGGCGGCGTAGATGCGGCTCATCTGCGGCGGGTTGTAGTCGGCCAGCCAGCGGTAGTCGGGCAGGTCCTCGGAGATCTGGCGATACAGGCCATAGGCGGCGACCGAACCGACCAGCCCACCCACGACCAGGATCATGAACAACAGGCGGAACAGCCCGAAGCCGCGACGGCGACGCTTGGCGCGCGCCGGCTTCTCGCGCCGCGGGGCGGCTTCCGCAGACGGTTCCGGCGGGGCGGCAGGGCCGGCCGCCGCAGCACGCCGCGTATTGCGGCGGGGGTCGAGCGGCTCGTCGGCATGAAGATCAGGCGGGGTCATCGGGGCACAGATACACTGTCAGGACGGGTGGGGCGATATTTGGTGCGGCGCAGCTGGAATGGGCGGGCTTCGCAAAGATTTCGTCGCGGTGCTGGAGGGGCCTTGCCCCTCCAGACCACCCCACCAAAGGCCAGTGGGCCTTTGGAAACCGATCCTTGGTGTCGGGCGCCGCGGGCTGGCTGATTCGCTGCGAGGCGCGCGGGGTGGGAATGGACGCCGATAGCAAGCCCCCCTACCCGGTCGGCGTTGAATCGAGCCATTGCTTCACGGCACGCGAAAGCGCGAGCGACAGCCGCGCCCGGTGCGCCCCCTGCTGCAGGGCGGCTTCGTCGCGCGGGTCCGACAGGAAGCCGAGTTCCACCAGGGCCGAGGGGATTTCCGGCGCCTTGAGCACCACGAAGGCGGCCTCGCGATGGGTGTTGGGCAGCAACTGCACCTCCTCGCCCAGTTCGCGCACGGCCAACCGGGCGAGGCGGTTGGAGCCGACCCGCGTCTCCTGCCGCATCAGGCTGATCAGGATGCGCTGAACCTCGGGGCTGACCGAGGGCAGGCGCAGGCCGCCGGCGATGTCGGCGCGGTTCTCGCGCTGCGCCAGCGCCTCGCTCATCGCGTCCGAAGCGGTCTCGGACAGGGTGTAGACCGAGGCGCCGCGCGCGCCAGGCGCGGAATCGGCGTGCAGGGAGACGAACAGCGCGGCGTCGCGGCGGCGGGCGAACTCGACCCGGTCGGCGAGCGGGACGAAGACGTCCCGCTGACGGGTGAGCAGCACGCGGCAGGTGCGCGCGGCCTCCAGCCGGCGTTTCAGTTCGAGCGCGGCCGCCAGGACGATGCGTTTTTCCTGCACGCCGGTGGTGCCGATCGCGCCTGGGTCACGGCCGCCATGGCCGGGATCGAGCACGACGAGCGGCAGCGATCCGGCGCTACGGGCAGTGCCGGCCAGCACGTCGCGCCCGGCGCGGATGGCGGCTTCGAATCGCGGCGGCGGCACCGGGGCGATGTCGATGGTGATCTGCCCCTCGCGGGCGGGGCCGATGGATGGCAAGGCAGGGCCGGCAAGGTCCAGCACGAGGACGCCATCCGCGGCGACGAAACGGCCGGCGCGCACCGGCCCGGCGTTGCGCAACGTGGCGGCACCACGCCAGGTCGCGCCGGGCAGTTCGATAACCAGGCGCATCGGGTCGGCATGGGCGCGGATCGACCAGCGCTGCGCGCCGTCAATGGCCAGGGTCAGGCGCGCACGGCCGGCAGTTGCCGCCAGGGTGGCCCCGGTGAGTGTGGCCGCCCGCGCCAGCGATGGCGCGGCGACGGCGGCGATCAGGCCGAGCCCCAGCAAGGGGCGCCGGCCGAGGCGCGGCATCGATGCTGTTCCCTGTTCCTGGCCCAACCCCCGGACCAGGCGGCAATATGTCATGTATTTCAGATATTTGCCATGGCTGAATTGAAGTGGCGTCTTATCCGATCGACACTTGGCCCGGTGCCCCGCACCAGACAGGAGCGCAAAGCGCTACCGCGACCGGACCGTCCGCCGTAGTCCGCGCGCCCGCGCAAAGCGCTGAACACAAGCCCACCGGATGGCCGGCGCCCGCCGTTTGAGGGACAGGCAAAAACCAACAAACCGCTGCCTTGTGGCAGCGGTGTGTGGCGACTATGGTTACCTGCCCCGGCGGTAACCGCTGCGGGCGGAGTCCCGGGCAGGATCGCCCGGCATGCGACCCGAGGGCTCAAGGCCGGGCGCGTGGCCGGTGCGAGACAGACGGGGACCCGGCCTGGAGCCGGGGCGGCACTCATGCCCCCCGCGCCTTCCGTGGTTCAGCCGGGTGCCCTGCCCCAAGGTTCCGCCAGCGCGGAGACGGGTGCGCGCATGGTCCGGTACTTGCCCCCTAGCCGGCAACCGGGCCGCCGCACAGCGTCCGCCGGCCCGCCCGTGCCTGGGACCGCCGCGACACCGCGGCCGTTCAAGGGTTACCGGGGCAGAAACCAGGCGCGCCCACCCCGGGCCTGCATCGCCACGCGCGGTGCGCGGCCCACCGAGCGAGGACTTTCGCCGCCGCATGCCCAAGGAAGCAGCGCCGCGATTCCGTCTCCGCCCGGGCCCCGCCATTTCGTTGCGCCGCCGGCCCCGCCGCGGCGCGGAGTTCCGACGCCCATGACCAAGCGCATGCTGATCGACGCATCACACCCCGAGGAGACAAGGGTGGTGGTGCTGGACGGCAACCGTGTCGAGGAATTCGACCTCGAGACCGCCACCCGCCGCCCGCTGAAGGGCAACATCTACCTGGCCAAGGTGGTGCGGGTGGAACCCTCCCTGCAGGCCGCCTTCGTCGAATACGGCGGCAACCGCCACGGCTTCCTCGCCTTCGGCGAAATCCACCCCGACTACTACCAGATCCCCGTCGCCGACCGGCAGCGCCTGATCGAGATGCAGGCCGAGGATGCCCGCGCCGAGGAGGAGGACGACCTGCCGCCGGAATCGGCGATGGACCGCGCCGCCTGGAACGGCGAAGGCGCCGAGGGCTGGACCAATGGCGAGGAAGCGCCCGCCCAGGCTGCGCCCGCCGGCGAATCCGCCGCCACGGAAGCGACGGCCCAGCCGCTCGACATGGCCGATGACCGCATCACCGGCACGCCGGATGCCGGCCTGCCGATCGAGCCGACCGCCGCCCCCGAAGCCGTGGATGCCGCCCCCGACACCATTGCGGCCGAGGTGCCGGACAACGACGCCGAGGACATCAGCCGCGTCGAATCCCTGCCCGCCGAGGACGCCCCCCCGCCGCCCGAGACGATTGGCGGCGAGGACCTGCCCGCCGAGGGTGAAGGCGAGGAAGACCGCCGCGAGCGCCGCATCCCGCCGCGCTTCCTGCGGCACTACAAGATCCAGGAAGTGATCAAGCGCCGGCAGATCATGCTGGTGCAGGTCGTCAAGGAGGAACGCGGCGGCAAGGGCGCGGCGCTGACCAGCTACATCTCGCTGGCCGGCCGCTTCTCCGTGCTGATGCCGAATTCCCCGCGCGGTGGCGGCGTCTCCCGCAAGATCACCTCGGCGGCCGACCGCAAGCGCCTGCGCGAAGCGGTCGAGGAGATGAACATGCCCGACGGCATGTCGCTGATCGTGCGCACCGCCGGCGCGCAGCGCCCCAAGCCCGAGATCAAGCGCGACTGCGAATACCTGCTGCGCCTGTGGGACAGCATCCGCGAGCGCACCCTCGCCTCCTCCGCGCCCGCGCTGATCTATGAGGAAGCGGACCTCATCAAGCGGTCGATCCGCGACGTCTATGGCCGCGACATCGACGAGGTGGTGGTCGAGGGCGACGACGCCTACAGCCAGGCGCGCGAGTTCATGCGCATGCTGATGCCGGCCAATTCCGGCCGCATCCGTGCCCATCGCGAAGCCGTGCCGCTGTATGCGCGCTTCAATGTCGATGCGCAGCTCGATGCGATGCACTCGCCGATCGTGCAGCTGAAGTCCGGCGGCTACATCGTCATCAACCAGACCGAGGCGCTGGTCGCCATCGACGTGAATTCGGGCCGCGCCACGCGCGACCGGCACATCGAGGACACGGCTCTCCGCACCAACCTTGAAGCCTCCGACGAGATCGCGCGGCAGCTGCGCCTGCGCGACCTCGCGGGCCTCATCGTCATCGACTTCATCGACATGGAGGCGGCCAAGCACGACGCCATGGTCGAGCGCCGCCTGAAGGAGGCGCTGAAGCACGACCGCGCCCGCATCCAGGTCGGCCGCATCAGCCATTTCGGCCTGCTGGAGATGTCGCGCCAGCGGCTGCGCCCGTCGATCGCCGAACAGACCTTCGTCGCCTGCCCGCATTGCCAGGGCCGCGGCCTGGTCCGCAGCGTCGACAGCAGCGCCCTGCAGGTGCTGCGCGCGATCGAGGAGGAAGGTGCCAAGCGCCGCGCCGCCGAGATCTGCGTGCATGTCGCCTCCCCCGTCGCGTTGTGGCTGCTGAACCGCAAGCGCGAGAAGCTGGCCGAGATCGAGGCGCGCTTCGGCATGGCGGTGCTGTTCGAACCGGACGACACGCTGATGGGTCCGGCGCTGAAGATCGAGCGCCTGCGCGCCGCCGAACCCTCCGCCATGCCCGTCGCGCCCTCCGCCCTGCGCATGGACTACGCGCCCGAGCCGGTTGAGCCCGAGGAGGAAGCCGAGGAGGCCGATGAGGCCGAGAGCGCCGAGGAAGCCGACGGCGCGCCGCGCCGCGCCGACGAGACCGCCGAGGAAGGCGAACGCCGCCGCCGTCGCCGCCGTCGCCGTCGCGGCGGACGCCGCGAGGATGGCCGTGAGGATGGCCGCGAGGCCGAGGGACTTCCTGGCGGCGAGGGCGAAGGCGAGGGTGACATCGAGGCCGAGGTCGCGGAGGCGGTCGAGAGCGCTGTGTCCGCCGAGGCCGGCGAAGCCCCGCCCGCCGACGCCACAGCCGAATCGGACGCCGATGCCGAAAGCCGCCGCCGTCGCCGTGGTCGCCGCGGCGGCCGCCGCCGGCGCGAGGATGGCGGCGCGGCCGAACCCGCCGCGACCGAGGAAGGCGAGGAGGCCGCACCGCTCGCTGCCGCCCCTGCCCCGGCACCGGTCCCGGCACCGCGCCCGGCGCGCTATACCGGCCCGACCCCGGCGGATCCCTTCGCTGGCCAGATCGACGATATCTTCGACGTGATGGAAGCCGCCGAGGCCGCGGCCGAACGCGCCGCCTCGTCCTCCCGGGCGGCCCGCAATGCCGCCCCGGCGCCGGTGACCGCGGCGCCTGACGCCGAAGCGCCGGCGACGGAAGCACCGGTGGCCGAGACGCAACCGGTCGAGACACCAAAGGTCGAGACGCCGGAGGTGGAGGTGGCGGCCGTCGTGGAGACCGCTGGCGAGGCGCCCGCCGCCATCGAGCCGGTGGTCGAGGCGCCGCCCGCCATGGTGGCTGAGCCGGTGCCGGAACCGGCCGCGGCGCCGCCGGAACCCGAACCCGTCATCGTCGCGCCGGCCCCTGGCGCCGCCGAACCGACGGTTGGCGCGCCGGTTCAGCCGGTTGTCCTCGGCACCGGTGCGGAAGCCGACCGACCCAAGCGCCAGGGCTGGTGGCGTCGCTGACGCCATCACGGCCGCGCCGTTCACGGGGATCCACCTGAACGGCGCGGTGGTGCCGGGCAGCCGCTCGGATCAGCCCGGCCAGGACCGGACGGCTGCACGAAACCTTCGATCCGGACCACCCGGTCCTGGTCTGATACCAACGGCTGAATTCCTCGCCGTTGGTAACGGCTCCGGCCTGCCCTCGGACACGTCGTGCCAAAGGTACGCCCATGGCGTGACGCGCAAATCTGCGGTTTGCCTGGCTTTCGCCGGACGACCGGCGGGTCGCCTTCGCGGCCTCGGCATGAGTCAATGACTCGTCCGTTGGTATGATACCCGCCGGCAGCCAGACTGAACCGCTGCCGCGGGCTTACCGGCACGCCCACACGCCACCCCCGGGCTGCCGCAGGCGGCCACCGGGGCGGGACAGGGGCATCCGTCCGCGGCTCGCACGCCCGCCGCAGCCTGCTACCCTGCGCCATGGCTTCTGCCCCGCGACTCCTGTTGCCCGACGTGCCTTGCCTCGTCGCCGGCCTTGGCCGGGCGGTGCTGGTGACCCCCGATGGAGAGGTCGAGACGCTGCAGGCCGAGGCCGCGGCGCAGCGCCTGCGCGACACCGCGCCGATGCTGGTGCACGCCCCGGCGACCGCGCGGCGGCTTGGCGTTGGCAGCTTCGAGGCGGCGCATGACGTGCTCGAACTGTTCGCCTTCTGCCGCCCGGCGGAACCCTGCGCGCCGACACCGCGTGGCCTGGCCCTAGCGCTCGACATGCCGCAGCCGGCGGATGAGGAAGCCGCCGCGGCCCTGCTGCCCGAGATCGCCACGGCGCTGCTGCGCCACCTGGCCGATACCCGCGACGCCCCGCAGAATCGCGACGCGGCCGGCCTGGCTGCCCGCATGGGCGAAGCGGGATGGGCATGGGCGCCATCGGTGCTGGCGGCGCTCGGCGATCCGAACGCGAAGCCGATGCCGAATGCCTACAAGGTCTGGCGCCGCCTGCCGGAATGGGAGGACACCGCCCCCGCCCCACCCGCTGCCGCCTTCGCCGTGGAACCGGCCGAGGCGCGGCGGCGGCTGGCCGAGATCCTCGGCGCCGGGGCGGAACAGCGGCCGCAGCAGGCCGACTACGCCTCGGCCGCCGCCGGGGCCTTCGCGCCGCGCGAGCACCCCGGTGCGCCGGCGCTGGTGCTGGCGGAAGCGGGGACGGGCACGGGCAAGACGCTCGGCTACATCGCGCCGGCCAGCCTGTGGGCCGAGAAGAACGGCGCGCCGGTGTGGATCAGCACCTTCACCCGGAACCTGCAGCGCCAGATCGACCAAGAGACGGCACGGCTGTTTCCCGACCCGGAGGATCGCCGCCGCCACGTGGTGCTGCGCAAGGGACGGGAGAATTATCTCTGCCTGCTCAACCTCGATGACCAGACCTCGGGCGGGCCGCCGCCCTATTGGGCGGTCGCACTCGGGCTGGTGGCGCGCTGGGCGCTGGCGACGCGCGACGGCGACCTGCTGGGCGGCGACTTTCCCGGCTGGATCACCGAGCTGTTCGGCCCCGGCGCGGTGCTGCCGCTGGCCGACCGGCGCGGCGAATGCATCCATTCCGCCTGCCCGCACTACAAGACCTGCTTCGTCGAGCATTCCATCCGCCGGGCCAAGACCGCGCAGATCGTCATCGCCAACCACGCGCTGGTGATGATCCAGGCCGCCCTTGGCGGCGGGGAGGACGGGCCGCCGCTGCGCCTGGTGTTCGACGAAGGCCACCATTTGTTCGACGCGGCGGATTCCGCCTTTTCCGCCGACCTGACCGGGGCCGAGATGGCGGAACTGCGCCGCTGGCTGCTGGGCGCGGAGGGCGGTCGGTCGCGGGCGCGCGGGCTGCGCCGGCGGCTGGAGGAATTAATCGGCGACCGGCCGGAGTTGAACGCCCAGCTCGACGCCGCGCTGCTGGCCGCCCGCGCCCTGCCGCTGCCGGGCTGGCCGACGCGCCTGCCCGGCGGCGGCACCGCCCGGCCGGACGAAACGCCCAATGCCGGGGAGGTCTTCCTGCGCGCCGCGCGCGAACAGGTGCTGGCCCGCACACAGGATGCCCGCGACGCCGGGCTGTATGATTCCGAATGCGACCTGTTCCCGGTGACCGCCGACCTGCCCGGTGCGGCGGAAGGCCTCGCCCGCGCCCTGCGTCGCATCGAGGAGCCGGCGGTGCTGCTGCGCGACCGCCTTGCCGCGCGGCTGGAGGATGAGGCGGAGGAGCTGGAAGTCGGCGACCGCATCCGCATCGAGGCCGCCTGCCGCGCGCTCGACAACCGTGCCTTGCGACCCCTGCGCGCCTGGACGCAGATGCTCGCGACCATCCAGGCCGACCCGCCGCAGCCGGGCCAGCGGCCCGATTTCGTCGATTGGCTCAGCCTGGAACGCCGCGGCGGCGCCGATACCGACGCGGGCATGCACCGGCACCACCTGGACCCCACCGAACCCTTCGCCCGCGCCGTGGCGGCACCCGCGCATGGGCTGCTGATCACCTCCGCCACGCTGCGCGACGAAGGGGAGGCCGAGGATGACGACCCCGAAGCCACCTGGCGCGAGGCGGAGGCGCGCACCGGGGCCTCCCACCTGCCGATCCCGGCGATCCGCGCGGCGATGCCATCCCCCTTCGATTACGCCGCGCGCACGCGCTGCCTGGTGATCACCGATGTCGCGAAGGAGAATACCGGCCAGGTCGCTGCCGCCTTCCAGGCGCTGTTCCTGGCGGCCGGCGGCGGCGGGCTCGGGCTGTTCACCGCCATCCGGCGGCTGCGCGACGTGCAGGCGCGCATCGCCGGGCCGCTGGAGCAGGCGGGCATCCCGCTCTATGCCCAGCATGTCGATGCGATGGACAATGCCACGCTGGTCGATGTCTTCCGCGCCGAGGAACATGCCTGCCTGCTCGGTACCGATGCGATGCGCGACGGGGTGGACGTGCCGGGCCGCGCGCTGCGGCTGCTGGTGTTCGACCGCGTGCCCTGGCCGCGCCCGACCATCCTGCACCGCGAACGTCGCGTGCATCTGTCGGGCGGGCGTCCCAAGGATTACGATGATCGCATTGCCCGCCACCGGTTGCGCCAGGCCTTCGGGCGGCTGATCCGCCGCGCCGACGACAAGGGCGTCTTCGTGCTGCTGGACCGCTCGGCCCCGTCGCGGCTGCTGCACGGGTTGCCGCCGGGGGTGCTGATCCGTCGACTGGGGCTGGCGCAGGCGGTGGCCGAGACGCGGGATTTCCTCGCCGAGCCATGACCCCTTCCGTCCGGGGCCTTGTGGGAGCATCTTCCCCTCCTGTTCCCGGCGGGAGGAGAATGTCCGTGCCCATGACCATAGAGACCTTTGCCGAGCGCGCGCGCGAGGCGCTCAAGAGCCACCCCGGCCTCGAAGGCCGCATCATGGTCTGCGACCTGGTGGGCGAGGCGCTCAAGGACGCTGCCTTCGTCGCCAAGCACATCAATGACAAGACGCCGGAACGCCAGGTTCTGTATGAGGATCCGGAACTCGGCTTCACCGTGCTCGCGCATGTGTACCACGACGCCAAGACCTCGGCCCCGCACGACCACGGCCCGACCTGGGCGATCTATGGTCAGGCGGCGGGCGAGACGGTAATGACCGACTGGGAATGCCTGGCACGGCCGACCGAGACGACGCCGGGCAAGGCGCGGCGCATCAAGGACTACGCGATGAAGCCGGGCGATGCGTATCTGTACGAACCTGGCATCCTGCATTCCCCGCGCCGCGACGGGCCAACGCGCCTGCTGCGGATCGAAGGGCTGAACATGGACCGCGTGAAGCGCCTGCCGTATCTGCCGGTGGACGCCGCGGCCTGATGCGGGATTGAACGGGAGGGACGCGCAGCGCCCTCCCGGCCAAGGTCAGCGCCAGCCGAGGGCCGGCGCGACCTGCGTCAGGATGCCCTCGATGACATGGGCGCAGTATTCGACGCCGAGCTGGTTCGGAATGGTCAGCAGCAGCGTATCGGCCTCGGCGATGCCCTCATCGGCGCGCAGCTGCTCCACCAGCGCCTCGGGCTCGGCGGCGTAGCCGCGGCCGAAGATGGCGCGGGTCTTCTCGTCGATGAAGCCGACCTGGTCCTGTTCCTTGCCGCCGCGCCCGAAGTATTCGCGGTCCTGGTCGTCCAGCAGCGGGAAGATGCTGCGGCTGACCGAGACGCGCGGCGTGCGCGAATGGGCGGCTTCCTTCCAGGCCTCGCGATAGGCGCGGATCTGCTTCGCCTGCTGGACGTGGAAGGGCTCGCCGGTCTCGTCGTCCTTCAAGGTGGAGCTTTGCAGGTTCATCCCCTGTTGCGCCGCCCAGACGGCCGTGGCGTTGGAGCCCGAACCCCACCAGATGCGATCGCGTAGCCCGTCCGAATGGGGTTCGAGGCGCAGCAGCCCCGGCGGGTTCGGGAACATCGGGCGCGGATTGGGCTTGGCGAAGCCTTCGCCCTGCAGCACCTGCAGGAACACCTCGGCATGACGGCGGCCCATATCGGCGTCGCTTTCGCCCTCGGCGGGCGCGTAGCCGAAATGGCGCCAGCCATCGATCACCTGTTCGGGTGAACCACGGCTGAGGCCGAGCTGCAGCCGCCCGCCGGCGATGAGGTCGGCTGCACCGGCATCCTCCGCCATGTAGAGCGGGTTCTCGTAGCGCATGTCGATCACGGCGGTGCCGAGTTCGATACGGCTTGTCCTCGCCCCCATCGCCGCCAGCACGGGAAACGGCGAGGCCAGTTGCCGCGCGAAATGATGCACGCGGACATAGGCGCCATCGGCGCCAAGGTCCTCGGCCGCAACCGCGAGGTCGATGGATTGCAGCAGGGCATCGGCAGCGCTGCGCGTGCCGGAGTGCGGCGAGGGCGACCAATGGCCGAAGGACAGGAAACCGATCTTCTTCATGGCAGGTCTGGTCCGATCGGGCGCGGCATCGCCGGCCCGCAAGATGGTGGCGGCCGCGCGGAGATCGCCAGGCCGTGTTGCCCAGGGATGTAGGTCATGCCGCAACTCCATGCCCATCACGGCCACCGATGATGGTCATGGCTTTGGTCCGATTGCGGGTCTCCGATCAGCGCGATCGCGGCATGCATGGCGCAGCGGCTGCAGCGGGCGGATCACGCCCGGGCCTCCCGCCTGCACGAGCACCGCCGCGCCTGACGGCAGTCCGTCAGACGCGATCGACCCCCGAGCATGATCGGTTCATCCCCATCACGCGCCAAC
Source organism: Roseomonas sp. CAU 1739 (assembly GCF_039839775.1). NCBI lineage: Bacteria > Pseudomonadati > Pseudomonadota > Alphaproteobacteria > Acetobacterales > Roseomonadaceae > Roseomonas > Roseomonas sp. CAU 1739. The sequence continues at coordinate 155,232 of NZ_JBDOQQ010000014.1, read as the reverse complement.
CTGTTGTTTGCTCGCGTGATTCAAACCTTCGGTGCATGCGCACCTGCAGCCATCACGCTAGACGAGCAATGCGCCATCCCGCGCCACCACGCGGCCTCCCGACACCACCAGTTTGCGCGCCGGCCGCACCACCACCGCTTCGGCCAGGTTGCGCGCATCGACCAGCACTAACTCCGCACGTGCGCCGGGCGCCAAGCCGTAATCCGCGAAGCCACAGCCGGCCGCGCCCGCGCCGCTGATGCAGTCGAAGGCCAGCGCAATCTCATCATCCCGCCGGAAATTGTTGCGCAGCCCGACCAGCATGGCGCGTTCGAGCATGTCGGGCGAGCCATAGGGCGTCCAGGTGTCACGGATGCCGTCATTGCCGGCGAAGATCGTGACACCCGCCGCGCGGCACGGCGCGACGAGCGGAACGGGGCGGGATGCCGGCGCGGTGGTGGCGATGCCCACGCCCAGCCGCGCCATCTGCGCCAGCAGATCGTCGCGCTCACGTTCGGGAATGTCGCCGAGGCAGAAGGCGTGGCTGACCACGACCTTGCCCTCCATGCCGAGGGCGCGCGTGCGCTCCAGGATCAACTCCAGCGAGAAGGCGCCCATCGAGCCCTGTTCATGCAGGTGGATATCGACGGGCTTGGCGTGCTTTTCGGCAAGGGCGAATACGATGTCGAGATGCTTCACCGGATCGCGTTCGATCGCGCAGGGGTCGAGGCCACCGACGATATCGGCGCCGAGCGACAGCGCGGCATCGAGCGCCGCCTCCGTGCCCTGCCGGCCGAGGATGCCCGATTGCGGGAAGGCGACGATCTGGATGTCCTGCAACCCGTCCATCGCCGCACGGGTTTGCAGGACGCGTTCGACATGGGCGGTGCCCGCCTGGGTATCAACATCGACATGGCTGCGGATGCGCGTGGTGCCGGCGGCAAGGAAGGCACGCGCCATCGCCAGCGACGCGGCGTAGGCGTCGTGCCCGGTGCGCGCGCGCCATTCGCGTTCATTGTCGATCTTGTCGATGATGCGCGGGCCAACGGTGTTCACCAGCCAGTCGGGCTCGTGGAAGGTGGTCTTGTCGAGATGCGTGTGGCCTTCGACGAATCCAGGCAGCAGCAGCAGGCCTGCACCGTCCTCGACCGGGGTGCCGGAGGGGATGGTGCCGGGCGCGGCGATGCGGCCGCCCTGCACCAGCACGTCGGTCGCGGCCCCGCCCATCGGGCGGACGTTGCGCAGCAGAAGGTCGGTCATGCGGTCCCCAGCACCCAATCACGGAACAGGTCGAGATCGATATTGCCGCCGCACAGCACCAGGCCGACACGCTTGCCGCGCATCGCACCCCGTTCCTGCAGCAGCGCGGCGAGCGGCGCGGCACCCGCGCCCTCGGCAAGATTGTGGGTGTCCTGCCAATAGGCGCGGATCGCCGCGGCAACCTCGTCATCCGTCACGGTGACGATGCGTGCGGCACCAGCGCGGATGATGGCGAGTGCCGCGGCGTCCGGCACACGCGTCGCCATGCCGTCGGCCAGCGTATCCGCGCGCGGGGTCGTCACCACCTGCCCGGCGGCATAGGACAGCGCATAGGATGGCGCGCCGGTCGATTGCACGCCGATGATCTCGGTGCCCAGGCCGAGCAGGTCACGCGCGAGGATGCAGCCGCAAATCCCCGAGCCCAGCCCGATCGGCACATACAGCGCATCGAGTGGCGGCGCGTCGCGGAAGAATTCCAAGGCGTAGGTCGCGACACCCTTCACCAGGTCCGGTGCGAAGGACGGCGCGAATTCCAGCCCCTCGACGGCGGCGAGGCGCATCGCTTCTTCCCGCGCCGCATCAAAATCCTCGCCATGTTCGACCAGCCGCGCGCCGAAGGCCCGCATCGCGGCGTTCTTCTCGCTGCTGTTGCCGTGCGGGACGAGGATGGTGACCGGCACGCCGTGGCGCTGCCCGGCATAGGCGAGGGACTGGCCGTGATTGCCGCGCGTCGCGCTGACCACGCCCTTCACCGACGGGCGTTCCCGCTTCAGCCGGTTCATATAGACCAGCCCGCCGCGCACCTTGAAGGCGCCGGTGGGCGTGTGGTTCTCATGCTTGACGTGCACATCCACGCCGCATCGCACCGCGAGCAGCGGCCACGCGACCTGCGGCGTGGGTGGGAAGGCCTGGTGGATCAGGCGCGCCGCCGCCTCGAGTTCCGTCAGCGTGAACATCGGGATGGCGGCGCGGGGCGCGCTACAGCGGCTTGAGGTTGACGGCGGCGGCCTTGCCGCGTTCGTTCTCGACGTCGTAGCTGACCTTCTGGTTCTCGTTCAGCCCGGTCAGGCCGGCCTTCTGGACGGCGGTGATGTGGACGAAGACGTCCTTTCCACCATCCTGCGGAACGATGAAGCCGAAGCCCTTCGTCGCGTTGAACCACTTCACGGTGCCGATCGCCATGCGATCTGTCTCCTTGCCTCGCCCGGACGCGGCCTCGCGCCAGGGATTGTCCATCCGGGCCCGGATTCGGCTTGGAGGCGACCGGGTATCCGGAGGCACGGCAAGGCGAGACGAGACACGATTGGTGACGAAATCTGGCGCAGATTGTCCCGGCCGCGTCAATCAAAGTGAACCTTCGGCCATCTCGCGGCTGCATCGCATGATGCAGCCGCGAAGCGCCATCACTCGACGCGAATGCCGAGCTCCGGGATGGTGCGCCCCCAGAAGGCGTGTTCGTCGCGCACCTGGGCCGTGAAGGCTTCGATGCTGACCGGCCCGGTGAGCGGTTCCAGGCCGTCGCGACCCAGCTTCTCGTGGAAGGCCGGCATCGCTGCGATCTCGGCGACCGCCGTACGCAGCGCCGCGACCGGCTCGGCCGGCGTGCCGGCGGGATAGAACACGCCGTGCCAACCGGTGACGTTGTAGCCGGGCAGGCCCTGCTCGGCGACGGTCGGCACGTCCGGGAAGGTCGGCGAACGCTGCGCCCCGGTCACCGCGATGGCGCGCAGCTGGCCGTCGCGCACCAGCGGGATAGCCGGCGGCGGGGAGGAGATGTTGAACTGCACCGTGCCGTTCACCGCATCCATCAGCGCGGGCGCGGTGCCGCGATAGGCGACGTCGCCGATATCGATGCCGGCCATGCGGTTGAGCAGCTTGCCCGCCAAGTGGTTGTTCCCGCCATTGCCGGAATGGCTGAAGGTGATCTCGCCGGGCCTCGCCTTCGCCAGCGCGATCAGCTCCTGCAGGTTGGTCGCCGGGAAGCGTGGATTGGCGACCAGGATGTACTGGTAGTTGGCGACGATGCCGGCGGGCACCAGGACCAGCGCGGGGTCGTCGCGCTGCGGCGTGCGATAGACATGCGGGTTGATGACGATGTTGGAGGAGACGGCGTAGAGGAAGGTGTAGCCATCGGGGCGCGCCCGCACCGCGGCCAGGGCGCCGATCGACCCGCCGGCGCCGCCGCGATTGTCCACCACCACGGTCTGGCCGAGCTTCTGCGACAGGATATTGGCGAATTCGCGCCCGACGATGTCGGTGCCGCCACCGGCCGCATAGGGGACGATCATGGTCAGCGGGCGGTTCGGCCGCCAGGCGGCGCCCTGCGCCAGCGCAAGCGTCGGCGCGAAAAGGACTGGTGAAAGAAGCAGGCTGCGGCGTTTCATTGGACGGTTCCCGGTGCTTGAGCGGCGGCTCCTTAGCACCATCGCGGCACGGGGCCATAGGGCAATCAGGCCCGCCAGGGATCACCGGAAACAGCGGATCGAGGCCCCGCCTCGATCCGGGAGCGCAAAGCACGACCGCGCCCAGACCAACCGCCGTCCCCGGAACGCCAGTGCATGGCGCGCCAGTCAAGCACGCGGATAGGTGCGCCGGCGCTTGAGGCAGAATGACAAAGCCAAGCCGGAGGATGCTGGCTCCGGCGATCGACGCACAAAAAAAGAGGGCGGCCCCGAAGGACCGCCCTCTCCTGTTCCTTGCGGATCAGGGCTGGATCAGAAGTCCATCCCGCCCATGCCGCCCATGTCGCCGCCACCGCCGGCCGGAGCCGCCGCCTTGGCAGGCCGCTCGGCGACCATCGCCTCGGTGGTGATCAGCAGGGACGCGATGGAAGCCGCATCCTGCAGCGCCGTGCGCACAACCTTGGTCGGGTCGATGATGCCGGCGGCCACCAGGTTCTTGTACTCGTCCGACTGGGCGTCGTAGCCGTATTCGTAGGTGTCGGTGCGCAGCACCTCACCGGCGACCACGGCGCCGTCCTTGCCGGCGTTCTCCGAGATCTGGCGGATCGGCGCCTGGATCGCGCGGCGCACGATCTCGATGCCGACCTGCTGGTCGGGGTTCTCGGCCTTCAGGCCGGCCAGCTTCACGGAGGCGCGCAGCAGCGCCACGCCGCCGCCCGGGACGATGCCTTCCTCGACCGCGGCGCGGGTCGCATGCAGCGCGTCATCGACGCGATCCTTGCGCTCCTTCACCTCGACCTCGGTCGAGCCGCCGACGCGGATGACGGCAACGCCACCGGCCAGCTTCGCCAGACGCTCCTGCAGCTTCTCGCGGTCGTAGTCCGAGGTGGTCTCCTCGATCTGCGCCTTGATCTGCTCGCAGCGGCCGGTGATGGCGGTCTTCTCGCCGGCACCGTCGACGATCGTGGTATTCTCCTTCTCGATCTTCACGAGCTTCGCGCGGCCCAGCATCGCGAGCGTGACGCTCTCGAGCTTGATGCCGAGGTCTTCGGAGATCACTTCACCGCCGGTCAGGATGGCGATGTCTTCCAGCATCGCCTTGCGGCGATCGCCGAAGCCCGGCGCCTTCACGGCGGCGATCTTCAGGCCACCACGCAGCTTGTTCACGACCAGGGTGGCCAGCGCCTCGCCCTCGACGTCCTCGGCCACGATCACGAGCGGACGGCCCGACTGCACCACGGCTTCGAGGAGCGGCAGCATCGGCTGCAGCTGCGACAGCTTCTTCTCGAAGATCAGGATGTAGGGGTTTTCCATCTCGGCGATCATCTTCTCCGCATTCGTGATGAAATACGGGGAGACGTAGCCGCGATCGAACTGCATGCCCTCGACGACGTCGAGCTCGGTCTGGATCGACTTGGCTTCCTCGACGGTGATGACACCCTCGTTGCCAACCTTCTCCATCGCCTTGGCGATCATCTCGCCGATCTCGGTCTCGCCATTGGCGGAGATCGAGCCGACCTGCGCCACTTCGGCCGAGGTCGTGATCTTCTTCGTCTTGGACTCGAGGTCCTTGACGACTTCGGCGACGGCCTTGTCGATGCCGCGCTTCAGATCCATCGGGTTCATGCCGGCGGCAACGGCCTTGGCACCTTCACGGATGATGGCCTGGGCCAGCACGGTCGCGGTGGTGGTGCCGTCGCCGGCCAGGTCGTTGGTCTTCGAGGCCACTTCGCGCACCATCTGGGCGCCCATGTTCTCGAACTTGTCGGCCAGCTCGATTTCCTTGGCGACGGTCACGCCGTCCTTCGTGATGCGCGGGGCACCGAAGGACTTGTCGAGCACGACATTGCGGCCCTTCGGGCCCAGCGTCACCTTCACGGCGTCGGCAAGGATGTCCACGCCGCGAATCATACGTTCACGCGCCGAAGCGCCGAACTTCACGTCCTTAGCAGCCATGTGTCTCTACCTCTGAATTCTGTGTTGCGTCGGGTCGTCGCGAAATGGCGCCTCAGGCGGCCTTCTTCGCGGCGGACACGCCCTCGAGAATGCCCATGATGTCGGACTCCTTCATGATCAGGAGCTCCTCGCCATCGAGCTTCACCTCGGTGCCGGACCACTTGCCGAACAGGATGCGGTCGCCGGCCTTCACGTCGAGCGGACGGATCTCGCCCTTCTCGTTGATGGTGCCGGCGCCGACGGAGACGACTTCGCCTTCCTGCGGCTTTTCCTTGGCGGTGTCGGGGATGATGATGCCGCCGGCAGTCTTTTCTTCCGCGGTGACGCGGCGAACGAGAACGCGGTCGTGCAGGGGACGAAAGGTCATGAGTGTCCTCTCCTGAGCCTCGGGTTGATGAGCGCTCGCCCTGGGAAGCCTGTGGCCGGTCGCCAGGAGCGCGCCGGCCGTTAGCACTCCCCCCAGAGGAGTGCCAGCGATCTAGCCTTCGGGCCGCCACGCGTCAAGCGTTTGGCAGCACTCGTCGATCGAGAGTGCTAATGATCTGATTATACAAGATTTTTCTTGCGCTTCGTTGCACCGCACATGTCATCCTGTGAAGCAACTCACCGCGCCGCGACGGCGTTGCAGGTAGGAATGGCACGTCACACCACCCTCAAGGGAAAGGAATGACTACAGTGCTGCAGGGACTGGAACCGATCCTCCGAATCCCCGATTGGCGCATGACGACCGCCGAATTGCTGTACCACATGCCTGACCACCCGCATGTCCTGCAGGCCTTCGTCTGGCAGAAGATCGACCACGCGCCGGACTTCCCCGAACTGACCCGCTTCCTGGATTTCTGGAAGCGCGAGATCGAAGGCCCGCTGCATTCGGTGCGCGTCGCCTCCACCGCGCTGACCCGCCCGGCCGAACTGCGCTACGCGAACGGCGTGTTCACGTTGCACTGAGCCCGCCGAACGCGCGACCATGACCCCGCATGCCGCGCCGGAGAGCGCGGCATGGGGGAGATACCGGCGTGGAATGGTTTAGCGGCATACTCGAGGGCTCGCCGATGCTGGCCCTCTTCATCGCCATCGGCCTTGGCTATGCGCTCGGCCAGGTGCCGGTGCTGGGCGTGACCTTCGGTGCCGGGGCGGTGTTGTTCTCGGGCCTCGCGATCGGCGCCATCGCGCCGCGCGCCGCTCCGCCCGGCTTGGTCGGGACCCTCGGCCTGCTGATGTTCCTCTACGGCACCGGCATCCAGTACGGGCCGCAATGCGTCGCGGGCCTCAAGGGGCCGGGGCTACGCTGGATTCTCCTCGCCCTGGTGGCCGTCGTCGCCGCGCTGTTCGCCGCGAAGGCAGTGGGTGGCGTGCTTGGCCTGTCGGCCGCGATGCAGGCAGGGATGTTCGCCGGCGCAGGTACGAGCACCTCCGCCTTGCAGGCGGCGATCACGGTGGCGGGCGGCGGGCCGGAACCGACCATCGGCTATGCCGTCGCCTATCCGATCGGCGTCATCGGGCCGATCCTGCTGATGGGCTTCATGCTGCGGATCTTCGCGCTCAAGCCGCCCACGGCCGCGCCCGCGCTGCGCCATGCCGAGGTGACGCTGCGCGCGGACCAGCCGACACGCACCGTCGCGCAGATCACCGCCGCCCTGCCCGAAGGCGTGATGATCCTGGCGATGCGCCATGAGCATCAGAACGCCCCGGCCGAGCCCGAGGCTCGCATCGGTGCCGGCGATGGGCTGCTGATCGTCGGCCCGCCCGCGGCCATCGATGCCGCGGTCGCAATATTGGGGGAGGAGGAGGAAGGCCGCCTCGCCAAGGATCGTGCCGACTACGACATGGTCCGCGTCATCGTCTCCAAGCCGGCCTTCCGCGGCCAGACGCTCGCGTCCATGCCGAAGCCGCCCTGCCAGATCCGCGTCGCGCAGGTGCGCCGCGGCGATTCGGTGATGCTGCCCGGTCCGGACGTCGTGCTGGAGTATGGCGACGTGCTGGTGCTGTTGGCCGAGGCCGGCCGCCGGCCGGAACTGACCGCCCATTTCGGCGACAGCGTGAAGGGCAATGCGGAACTGTCCTTCGTGTCGATCGGCATCGGCATGGCACTCGGCCTGCTGGTCGGCATGATCCAGATCCCGCTGCCGGGCGGCGGCGGCTTCAGCCTGGGCGTCGCCGGCGGTCCGCTGGTGGTGGCGCTGATCCTCGGCTGGCGCGGCAGCAGCTTCGGCATCGGCTGGCGCATGCCGGTCGCGGCCAACATGGTGCTGCGCAATTTCGGCCTGTCGATCTTCCTCGGCCAGGTGGCGATCGCCTCCGGCCGGCCCTTCGTGGATACGGTCGCCTCGCAGGGGCCCGCGGTGCTGGTGGGCGCGGCGCTGGTGCTCGCGACCATCGTGCTGATGGTGCTGGCGATCGGCCACCTGATCCTGCGCATCCGCATCGACGATCTGTTCGGCGTCTGCGCCGGGGCCACCGGCAACCCGGCGATCCTGGCTGGCGCCAACCGATTGCTCGCCTCCGACCGCGCCGATGTCGGCTACGCCATCGTCTTTCCCACCATGACCATCGCCAAGATCGTCGCCGTCCAGCTCATGCTCGGCTGACGGGCGGGAGGCCCCCCATGCGCATCGCCATGTTCAGCACCAAGCCCTATGACCGCCGCAGCTTCGAGGCGCAGCCCGGCGCGGCGCCGCACGAGATCCTGTTCCTCGAACCGCGCCTCGCACTGCTGACCGCGCCGCTGGCGATGGGTGCGGAGGCCGTCTGCGTCTTCGTCAACGACGACCTGTCCGCCCCGGTGCTGGAGGCACTGGCCGCAGAAGGAACCAGGCTGGTCCTGCTGCGCTGCGCGGGGTTCAACAATGTGGACCTCCACGCCGCGCAACGGCTCGGCATCAAGGTCGCGCGCGTCCCCGCCTATTCGCCGCACGCCGTCGCGGAATTCACCATCGGGCTGATGCTCTCCCTCGTGCGCGGCATCCACCGCGCCTACCAGCGCACGCGGGACGGCAACTTCGCCCTCGAAGGGCTGCTAGGCTTCGACCTGCACGGCAAGACCGTGGGCGTGATCGGCACCGGCAAGATCGGGGCGATCGTCGCGCGCATCCTGTCGGCCGGCTTCGGCTGCCGGGTGCTCGCGTACGACGTCCACCCCGACCCGGCGCTGCAGGCGATCGGCGTCACCTATGCCGAACCGCGCGCCATCGCCGCCCAGGCCGACATCCTGACGCTGCATTGCCCTCTGACGCCCGAGACGCATCATGTCGTCCGTGCCGAGACGCTCGCCCTCGCCCGGCCGGGCCTGGTCGTGATCAACACCAGCCGCGGCGGGCTGGTCGATGCCGAAGCGGCGATCGATGCGCTGAAATCCGGCCAGCTCGGCGGCCTGGCGATGGATGTCTATGAACAGGAAGCCGACCTGTTCTTCGAGGACCTGTCGAACGAAATCCTCACCGACGACGTGATCGCCCGGCTGCTGACCTTCCCCAACGTGCTGGTCACCGGCCACCAGGCCTTCTTCACGGCCGAGGCGATGGGCGCCATCGCCGAGGTGACGCTCGGCAACGCCGCGCGGTTCGCGGCGAAGGAAGCGCTGGGGACGTCGGAGGTGACGCTGGCGGCGACGGTGCCCCGGCACGCGTGAGGGCGGAGGGACGCCGTCCGGAGCGCGTGGCAAGGAGAGGGGCCCTGCCCCTCTCCTGACCTCACCCCGCCAGGGTGCAGGGGCACCCTGGACCGCCGGGACTTGGTGCCGGACATGATGGAGCCCGTTGCGGGCACGGCGCCCCGGGAGTCTCCCGGGCTCCGGGCGCGACGCACCTGCTGTTGCCGCAGGATGCCTGCCCTGCCCGGCACCAGGTGATGGTTTCCAAAGGCCTTATGCCTTTGGTGGGGTGAGGTCCGGAGAGGGGCAAAGCCCCTCTCTGGCTCCCTCGTCGCCGCAGCGCCTACCGGCCCGCGCCGGGCAGCGGCTTCCACGTGCGCCCGGGCGCATCCATCAACCCAGCGACGATCGCCCGGCGCACCGGCGCCAGCACCGCGCCCGCGCCGATCAGCGCTGCACGCGCCAGCCGCGCCGGGGCCCGGTCATCCGAATACAGCCGTGCGACCGCGTTGGTCGCGAGGAACAGCGGCAGGCTCGCCCGCCGATGCGCGGCGGCATACCGCGACAAGCCCGCCGCCGCGCCGGGATCGGTCGCGCGGCGCATCTCGCCGGCCAGGATCTCCGCTCCCGACAGGCCGAAATTGAAACCATGCGCGGTCACCGGGTGCATCCCGACCGCGGCATCCCCCAGCAGCACGAAGCGCCGCGCGGCGAAGCGATGGGCATAGATCGCCACCAACGGATACGCATGCCGCGTCCCGGCCGGCCGCATCGTCCCGAGGCGCGATTCGAACCGCCGTGTCACTTCCTCGGCGAAATCCTCGGGCGGCAGCGCCATCGCCGCCTCGGCCTCCGCCGGCGGCAGCGTCAGCACGACGGACGACATCGCCCCGTTCAGCGGCAGCATGGCGATGGTCTGGCCATGGCCGAACCATTCCGTCGCGATGCCTCCATGGGGCTTCTCATGCGCCACGCGCGCGACGATCATCGTCCGCCCGAAATCCAGCATCTGCGCCCCGATCCCCGCCCGGCGCCGCGCTTCGGAAAAACGGGAATCGGCGGCGACGACGACCCGCGCCGCCACCTTCTCCCCGCCATCCAGCGTCACCTCGGCCCCTTCGGGCGCCAGCGACAGGCCGGTGACGGACCGCCCGGCGACCAGCCGCGCCTCAGTCGTCGCGGCGGTCTCGAACAGCGCGCGACGGATCAAATGGTTCGGAATCAGCCGGCCGAGCGGTTCCCCGTCACCCCCCGGCGCGAAGCGCAGCGCCAGCGGATTGGCGCCGTTCAACACCTTCGCCTCGCGCAGCGGCGCCGTCTGGTCGGCCGGGATGCGATCCCAGGCGCCGAGGTCGCGCAGGATCGCCTGCGACCGGTGGGTCAGCGCGATCTCCCGCCCGTCGAAGGCAGGATCGGCGATCGATGCCTCCGGCGCGCGTTCCAGTAGGGTGATGCGCAGGCCGCTGCCGGCCAGCGCGCAGGCCAAGGCGAGCCCGGCCGGGCCGGCTCCGATGATGGCGACATCCGTGTCCATCGCGTCTCGTTCCCCCGGACGGTCCGCGCCGTCCATGATCCTGCGCAAAGGTGGCGCTTCAGGCCTCGTCTTCCAGGGCCCGTCCCGCCTGGTGCCGGCGCAGCAGCATAAGCCCGATAACCGCCGAGACCACGAACAGCCCCACCCCGAGCGCCAATTGCCAGGCGCCATCCACCCGGATGCCCTTGCCAAGCAGCGCGAAGACCACGGTCTGCGGCAGATAGCCGATGGCCGAGGCCGCGAGGAAAGGCAGCAGGCTGATCCCCGCCATCCCCGCCAGCAGGTTCAGCGCAAGGTTGTTGCCCACCGGCAGCAAGCGCAGGGCCAGCGTCGCATTGAACGGGCTGCCGGCGAGCACGTCGCGCAATGGCCGCAGCCGATGCCCGAAGCGCCCGGCGAGGCGCCGTTCCGCCCAACCCCGCCCGACCGCCCGCGCCCACAGGTAGGAGATCGCGCAGCCCGCGACCTGCGCCGCCAGCGACACCGCCGTGCCCTGGACGATCCCGAAGGCGTAGCCGCCGAGGAAGGCGACCCCCTGGCGCGGCGCACCCGCCGCCGTCGCCGCCGCACCAATGCCGATGAATACCAGGTCGCCGAGCAACCCCTGCCCCAGTACCCAGCGATCCACCCAATCGGTGCCCGGGGCGAGGCCGACCTCGCGCAGGAACAGCCCGGCCACCACCAGCCCGGTCGCGAGGATCGCCAGCTTCAGCAGCGCGGCGCGGCGCCGCCCGGACGCCGCCGCGCCGGTCATGGCCGTTCGTCGCCCTCGATGACCGGGCGGCGGCCGCGGCGCTGCAGCCACGCCATGCCGACCAGGTCGAACAGGCTGACCAGCAGCCGGTCGATCGTGCCGTAGTTCGACACGCCGCGGACCCGCGGGCGATGGTTCACCGGTTCGCTGACCACGGCCCCGCCCTGACGCAAGGTCAGCGCCGGCAGGAAGCGGTGCATGTGGTCGAAATGCGGCAGGTCGAGGAACAGGTCGCGCGGGAACACCTTCAGCCCGCAGCCGGTATCGGGCGTGGCGTCGCGCAGCAGGCGGGACCGCACGGCGTTGGCGATGCGGCTGGAATACCGCTTCACCCCGCTGTCGCGGCGGTTCACCCGGTGGCCGGCCACCAGGGTGCGGCGGCCGGCTTCGGCCTCGGCTTCAGCGCGGGCCAGCAGGCGGGGGATGTCGGCCGGGTCGTTCTGCCCGTCCCCGTCCAGGGTCGCGATCCAGCGGCCGCGCGCCGCCTTCACCCCGGTGATCACCGCCGCCGACTGGCCGCAGGATGCCCGGTGACGGATCGCATGCAGCGGCGCCCCGGCGTCACGGGCTGCGCGCAAGGCGGCCGGGGTGTCGTCGGTCGATCCGTCATCGACATAGACGATCTCATGAGGCACGGCGGCCAGCGCGGCCTCGATCTCGGCGACGAGGGGCGCGATGTTCGGCGCCTCGTTGCGGACGGGGATGACGACGGACAGGACGGGTGGCGCGGCGGCCTGCGAACCCACCACGGCGGGTCCGGTCGCGGCGCTGGGCTCGGAAACCATCGGTGGGCGGTAGCAGCCCCGCCTCGGAGCGGCAAGCACCCGCGGCCGGTCCCCCGCAAGCCGAGCAGCCCCCGTGCAGGCCGGCCTGCACTCGCCTATATCGCGCCCATGCCTTTCGATTCACGCGTCCCGGCCGCGCCCGCCGCCGAGGGTTCCGCCGCCCACCACCGCGCCGTGGCACGCTGGCTGCTGTTTGTCGCCGGCCTGGTCTGGATCATGGTCGCGATCGGCGGCGCCACGCGGCTGACCGGTTCGGGCCTGTCGATCATGGAATGGGCGCCGATCACCGGCATGCTGCCGCCGGTCAGCGATGCCGAGTGGAACCGACTGTACGATCTGTACCGCACCATCCCGCAGTACCAGCTGGTCAACCAGGGCTTCGGGCTGGAAGGCTTCAAGCAGATCTTCTGGCTCGAATGGATCCACCGTTTCTGGGGCCGGCTGATCGGCATCGCCTATGTGGCGGGCCTCGCCTGGTTCTGGCTGCGCGGGCAGGTGCCGGCCGGATACCGCGGGCGGCTGCTGTTGCTGCTGGCCCTCGGCGGGCTGCAGGGGGCGGTCGGGTGGTTCATGGTCGCCTCGGGATTCGACGCCGATCGCACCGCCGTGTCGCCTTATCGGCTGGTGATCCACCTGTCGCTGGCCTTCCTGCTGTTCGGCGTGCTCGTCTGGACCGCGATGACCCTGCTGCGCCCGCGGCCCGAGGGCGCGCCCGTGCCGCCGGCGCTGCGTCGCCTGGTGCACGCGGCGGCGGGCCTCGCGGTGCTGGCGATGCTGGCCGGTGGCTTCGTTGCAGGCATCCGCGCAGGTTTCGACTACAATACATTTCCGCTGATGGAGGGCCGCCTGTTGCCGCGCGGCTATTGGGTGCTGGATCCGGGCTGGAAGAACCTCACCGCCAATATCCCGGCGGTGCAGTTCAATCACCGCCTGCTGGCCACCGCGACGCTGATCGTCGCGGGCTGGGCGGCGGTGCTGGCCTTTCGCGCCCTGCCGCGCGGGCGGGTGCGTGGGGCGGTGACGGGCCTCGCCATCGCGGTCGCCCTGCAATACGCGCTGGGGGTGGCGACGCTGCTCGCGGTGGTGCCGCCCTGGCTCGGCACGCTGCACCAGTCGGTCGCGGTGCTGGTCCTGACGGGGGCTCTGCTCGCGATCCATGCGCTGCGCCAGCCGCCGCCGCCGGCCGGATCCGGGTGACCCCGGCCGACGCCGCGCTCAGGGCCATCGAGGCCCTGCCCCATGCCATCCTGGTGGTGGACGGGGCGGATCGGCTCGTCCTCGCCAATCCGGCGCTGTGGGGCGAGGCGGGGGCGGACCCCGCCCGATTCCCGCCGGGAACGCCGCTGCGCGACATGCTGCGGCTGCTCGCCTTCCGCGGCCTTCTCGGGGCCGGCGACCCCGCCGCTCTGGCCGAACAGGCGCTGGCCCAGGACCGCGGCAGCCTGCATCTGCGCCATGTGCGCAGCGCCGACGGCGCGCGACTGTCGGAGGTGGCGAGCCTGCCCCTGCCCGGCGGCGGCTTCATGCTGTGTTCGGTCGACATCACCGCCCTCAATCGCGCCGAGGCAGCCGCGCGGGCCCGCGCGGCGTTGCTCGACCATGTGCTGACCATGCAGCGCGGCGGCGTCGCGCTGTTCGACGCCGCGCAGCGGCTGGTGCTGCACAATCCCGCCTATGGCCGGCACATCGGTGCGACGCCCGAGATGCTGGCCGGCCGGCCGACGCTGTCCGACATCATGGAAGCGCTGACCCGGGCCGGCGAATTCGCGACCAGCCGTGACCGCGGTTATGTCCGCGCCGTGCTCGCCGCCGACCGTCGCAAGCGGCTCGGCGGCCAGCGCGACCGGCTGGACGGCACGGTGGTGCGCTTCCACAGCACGCCGGAACCCGATGGCGGATTCCTCATCGAAAGCGACGAGGTCACCGACCTGCGCCATGCCGAGGACGAGGCGCGCCGCCGCGCCGCCATCCTCGATGGCGTGCTGGAAGCCCTGCCGCATGGCATCTGCGTCTGGGGCCCAGACCGCCGCGTCGCACTGTTCAACGACGCCTATTCCCGGTTGATGGAGGGCGCGCCGCTCCGGGTGGGCGACACGCTGGAGGACGTCATCCAGCGACGCGCCAAGGCCGGCGAATACGGCCCCGGCGAGGCCGAGGCGGTGTACCGCCAGGAAATGGCGCGAGACCTGTCCCGCCCGCAGGAACGCCGCCGGCTGCGCGCCAATGGCACCGCGCTCGACGTGCGCACCGCGCCGCTGCCCGATGGCGGGCATATCTCCGTCGTCACCGAGATCACCGCGCTGTGGCGGGCCGAGGAGGAAGCGCGCCATCGCGCCCGGTTGCTCGAAACCGCGATGGGATCGATGCGCCATGGCCTTGTGGTCTATGGGCCGGACCGGCGGGTGATTGCCGCCAACGACCTGGCGGGTGAACTCGCCGGGCACGAACCGGGCGCCATCGGCAAGGGCGCGCTGCTCGATGACCTGGTGCAGGACCTGCACGCGAACGGGCGCCTCGGGCCCGAGCCGGAGGCCAGCGAGGTCCTGCGCACCGCGATCGCGCTCGACCGCAGCAAGCCGCACCGCATGGTGCGCAGGACCCCTGCCGGGCGGGTGCTGGAGGTCTCCTCCGACCCGACGCCCGATGGGGGCTTCGTGGTCACCCATATCGACATCACCGCCCGCGCCGAGGCCGAGCGCGAGGCGCGCGAGCACGCCGCCATCCTGCAGGTCATGCTCGAGAACATGCGCCACGGCATCGCGCTGTTCGACGGGGATAGCCGGCTGGTGGCGTCGAATGCCCTCGCCGCTTCGATGTGCGGCCTGCCACCGGAACTGATGTCCCCGGGCACCACCCTGGTCGAGATGCGCCGCGCGCAGACCGCGCTGGGCGAATTCGCCATGCCGCAGGAAGACCTGCGCGCCGATGCCACGCAGTGGACCCGGCCGCTGACTGCCCCCGACCGCTACATCCGCCGCCGCCCCAATGGCCGGATCATCGAGGTGATGACCGACCGCACGCCCGATGGCGGCTTCGTGCGCACCTATACCGACGTGACCGATGACCGGCAGGTGCGTGACGAGCTGGAACGTGCCCGCGCCGCGGCCGAAGCGGCGAGCGAGGCGAAGTCCCGCTTCCTCGCGACCATGAGCCACGAGCTGCGCACCCCGCTGTCGGCGGTGATCGGCTATGCCGAGGCGCTGCTCACCGATCCCGCGCCCGAGCAGGTTGGCGAATACGCCGGCGCGGTGCGCGAGGCGGGGCGGCAGGTGCTGGCGCTGATCGACGACATCCTGGACGTCGCGCGCGCCGGCGGCGCCGAGCCGTCGCCGGGCAGCATGCCGGTCGATCCCGCCGCGCTGGTGGCCGGCATCGCCGCCGCCATCGCGGCGGAGGCAGAGGCGGCGGGGCTGACCCTGACGACCGGGGCAGCACCCGACCTGCCGCGTGCGGTCTGCGACGAGCGCCGGCTGCGCCGCATCCTTCAGGTGGTCGCCAGCAACGCGGTGAAGTTCACCCCCGCCGGCGGGCGCATCCGCATCGAGGCTGCCGGCGACGAGGCAGGCGGCCTGGTCTTCCGCGTCAGCGATACCGGCATCGGCATGGACCCGGCCGATATCCCGCGCGCCTTCGAGCCCTTCACCCAGCTCGAATCCTCCTTCGCCAGGCGGTATCCGGGCTCGGGGCTTGGCCTGCACCTCGCCCGGCTGCTCGCCGAGACGCTGGGGGCGACCCTTGGCCTCGACAGCCATCCGGGGCGCGGCACCATCGCAACCCTTCGCCTGCCGCGTGCCATCACCATCTCAGGGCCGCGGGGCTAGAATGCGCCCGGCGCTGCCTTTTCACGCCCAGGCCCGGATCGACTTCGCCGGCACGGCGACACAGGAGACGACATGACGGCCCTTGCCACCACCGACGCCCTGTTCTTCGGCCTGGTCGACCGCGCCGCCGCCGAGGCCCGCCTGCGCGAGGCGACCGAAGGCTGCGAGGATGGCGAACTGTTCCTCGAATACCGCGAGAGCGAAGGCATCTCGATCGACGATGGCCGCATCCGCACGGCGTCCTACGATGCGACGCGCGGCTTCGGGCTGCGCGCCGTAAGTGGCGAAGCGGCGGGCTACGCCCATGCGGGCGAGTTGTCCGATGCGGCGCTGGCCCGCGCCGCCGAGACGGTGAAGGCGGTGCGCCAGGGCCGGTCGGGCGTGATGGAGGCCGGGCCGCGGGCGACCAATGCGCGGCTGTATGCCGACGCCAATCCGCTCACCCAGATGGATTTCGCCGCCAAGACCGCGCTGCTGCAGGAGATCGATGCCTTCGCCCGCGCCCGCGACCCGCGCGTGGTGCAGGTGATGGCCTCGATCTTCGGCGAATGGCAGGCGGTGCAGATCATCCGCGCGGATGGGCAGCGCGTGGCCGACCTGCGGCCGCTGGTGCGGGTGAACATTTCCGTGGTGGTGGAACAGGATGGACGGCGCGAGACCGGGTCCTATGGCACCGGCGGGCGCTTCGACTATGCGCGCATCCTGACCGAGGAAAGCTGGAAGGGTGGCGTGGAGGAGGCGCTGCGCCAGGCGCTGGTGAACCTCGACAGCGTGCCCGCACCGGCGGGCGAGATGGAGGTCGTGCTGGGGTCCGGCTGGCCGGGCATCCTGCTGCATGAGGCGATCGGCCACGGGCTGGAGGGCGATTTCAACCGCAAGAAGACCTCGGCCTTCGCCGGGCTGCTCGGGCAGCGCATCGCGTCCCCCGGCGTGACGGTGGTGGATGACGGCACCATCCCCGACCGGCGCGGGTCACTGACCGTCGATGACGAAGGCACGCCGACCAACCGCACCGTGCTGATCGAGGACGGCATCCTGACCGGCTTCCTGCAGGACCGGCAGAATGCGCGGCTGATGGGCGTGTCCCCCACCGGTAACGGCCGCCGCCAGTCCTTCGCGCATATCCCGATGCCGCGCATGACCAATACGGTGATGCTGGGTGGGGCGCATGAACCGGGCGAGGTGATCGCGTCCGTCAAGCGCGGGCTCTACGCGGTGAATTTCGGCGGCGGGCAGGTGGACATCACCTCGGGCAAGTTCGTGTTCAGCGCGTCGGAAGCTTACCTGATCGAGAACGGTAGGATCGGCGCGCCGGTGAAGGGCGCGACGCTGATCGGCAATGGGCCGGATGCGCTGACCAAGGTGACGATGGTGGCGAACGACATGGCGCTGGACCCCGGCATCGGGACATGCGGCAAGCAGGGGCAGGGCGTGCCGGTCGGCGTGGGGCAGCCGACGCTGAAGATGGCGGGGCTGACAGTGGGTGGGACGGCGGTCTGATTGGGATGGCCGGGCGCTGCCCGTAGAGTTGCATCGCCCCTCTCCGGGCCTCACTTCACCAAAGGCCGGGGGCCTTTCGAAACCGTCACTTAGCGCCGGACGGGGCGATCGCTTACCCCTCCCCTGTTGCGTGCGGCAGATATGTCCTCGTGGCGCTGGGCACGACGCGCCCACGCAACCGGGGGAACCCCAATGCCCGGCACCCAAAGATCGCATTCCAAAGGCCCGTTGGCCTTTGGTGGGGTGGTTTGGAGGGGCGACGCCCCTCCATCCTTTGGGCGCATGGACCTGCGCCCCTCCTCATGCGCCCGCCGCAGCCTGCCTCATCCCGGCCCGTAGGTCGCCGCGCCCTGCCCCGCCTCCGCCTCGATCAGCCGCAGCATCGCCTCGGCCAGCAGGCGCGGTGTTGCCGCGTCGTGGATGCCGAAGGGTCCGGGATCGACCAGCATCATGTTGTTCAGCGTGCCGAACAGGATCTGGAAGGCGAAGCGCACCGCGTCCGGCGCCGCCGGGGATGCCGTGGGGCCCAGCAGGCCAAGGATGACGGGCAGCGTCCGCTCGACCCGCAGGCGGCCCAATTCCCGCAACGGCGACCAGGCCCCGTCATCCACCCGCGCTTCGCGCAGGGACGCGCGGATCAGCCCTTCATGCCGGCGCCGCCAGCGCACTGAATTCTCCACCAGGCGCCCGAGGAAGTCGCGCAGCGACATCGCCGGCAGGTGGTCCGGCGGCAGTTGAGCCTCGATGTCGCGGGCCGCTTCGGTCACCACCACCTGCTGGACGGCGCGCAGGAAGGCCTCCTTGCTCTCGAAGCGCGCGTAGAAGGAGCCGGTGGCCACGCCGGCGGCGGCGCAGAGGTCGGCGATCGACAGCGCATCGAAGCTGCGGTCGCGCAGCAGCGCGAGGCCGGCCTCGATCAGGGCCAGCGCGGCGGCGCGGCTGCGGTCCTGCCGGGCGGGAAACACGCCCGGCAGGTTCAGCCCGTCGAGCACCGAGGCATCCATGGCGAAACTCCGGCTTGACTAGAATTAGAATTCTAGTTTTGTTTAAAGCAGATCGCGCCTGACTGGAATCAGGCAGGCGCGTCAGGATGCCCGCTGAAGCAAAATTCTGGGGTTGGTTTCGTGAGCATAGGCGAACGATTTCCGCGCCAGGCGAGGAACAACGGCAAGGAACCCCCATGCACAGCAATTCCGTCCGCGTCGAGCCCGTCTCCGGCCCCGTGGGGGCCGAGATTCTCGGCATCGACCTCGCCAGCGACCTGGCCGAGACCGATGTCGCCCTGATCCGCGACACGCTGTTCGACCGCGGCGTGGTGTTCTTCCGCGACCAGTCGATCACGCCGGACCAGCACATCGCCTTCGCCGAGCGCTTCGCGCCAATCAACGTCAACCGCTTCTTCGCCCATGCCGAAGGCTATCCGGCGATCGCCGAGGTGCGGAAGGAGCCGGAGCAGAAGAAGAACATCGGCGGCGGCTGGCACACCGACCACAGCTACGACCAGGTGCCGGCCATGGGGTCGATCCTGCTCGCGCGCGAATTGCCGCCGGTCGGCGGGGACACGTTGTTCGCCAGCATGTTCGCCGCCTATGACGCGCTGTCGGATGGGCTGAAGGCGACGCTCGAGGGCCTGCGCGCGGTGCATTCCAGCCGGCATGTCTTCGGCGCGGGCGCCAAGCGCCTGTCCGACCCGGCCGACGATCTCAAGGGCCGGCTGCGCAATGCGGACCAGGCGACGCAGGACGCGGTGCATCCCGTGGTGATCCGCCACCCCGGCAGCGGCCGCCGCGCATTGTATGTGAACCCCGGCTTCACCCTGCGGTTCGAGGGCTGGACGGACGACGAGAGCCGGTCACTGCTCGACTATCTGTACCGTCACGCCGCCAAGCCGGAATTCCAGTGCCGCTTCCGCTGGCGCGAAGGCTCCGTCGCCTTCTGGGACAACCGGGCGACCTGGCACTACGCGGTGAACGACTATCACGGCGAACGCCGCCTGCTGCATCGCATCACGCTGGAAGGCGCTGCACTGTCCTGAATGCAGCATCGCGGAAGGCTGAAGCCGTTCATCGTGCGGCGACGTCTTCCGCGCCAGGCTTCCCGGTGCTTTCCAGGAGGTCCCGATGATCCCCGTTCCGCCCGACGCCGCTCTCGATGAGCAGAAGCGCGAGGAGATCCGTCGCCAGGCGGAAGGCAGCGGCTTCGCGGATGGCACGGACATCGCGCTCGGCGTTGCGGAGGCGGCGTCGGATGGTGCGCTCGGCCTCGCCGCGCAGGCGGCCGGCGTCGTGGTCGATGCGACCGGCGCGGTGCTCGGCGCGACTGTCGAGGTAGCGAAGGTATCGCTCGACGTGATCGGCGGTATCCTCGGCGGGCTTGCCGACCTCTGACGCGGCGCTACACCGCCGCTTCGGCGAACACCTTCGACACGTCGCCACCCCACACCGTCGCACAGCGTTCCAGCCACCGATCCGCCTGAGTCTGGCCCGTCGCCACGATGGCGTCCACCGGGTCGAGGAAGGACGCCTCGCCCAACCCGCGCGCCACCAGCCCGCCGCGCGCGATCGCCATCACGTCGCGCGCCACGTCCAGCAGCGGCCGCCCGGCGATCGTCGCGGTCAGCCCTTCCTTCGGCACGGCCACGCGCAGCGCGCGCATCTCCTCGACCGACCAGCCCTTGGTCAGGGCGCGCGCGGCCTTCTGCGCCGCGTCGTCATAGATCAGCCCGACCCAGAAGGCCGGCAGCGCGTTCAGGAAGGCGGGCGCGCCGGCATCGGCGCCGCGCATTTCCAGGAACCGCTTCAGCCGCACATCGGTGAACACCGTGGTGACATGGTCGGCCCAGTCGCCCATCGTCGCGGTGTGGCCGCGCAGCTTCTCGGCACGGCCTTCCATGAAGGCGCGGAAGGACATGCCCGCCGCATCGATCCACTGCCCCTCGCGCATGATGAAATACATCGGCACGTTGAGCACCCAGTCGGCAAAGCGGTCGAAGCCGAAGCCGTCCTCGAAGGCGACAGCGGGGATGCCGGTGCGGTCGGGGTCGGTGTCGGTCCAGACCTTGCCGCGCAGCGTGCGATAGCCGTTGGGCTTGCCTTCCGTGAAAGGGGAATTGGCGAACAGCGCGGTCGCCAGCGGCTGCAATGCCAACGACACGCGCAGCTTCTCGACCATGTCGGCCTCGTCGCCGAAGTCGAGGTTCACCTGCACGGTGCAGGTCCGCAGCATCATGTCGAGGCCCATATGCCCGACGCGCGGCATGTAT
This sequence comes from Roseomonas sp. CAU 1739, assembly GCF_039839775.1. Classification (NCBI taxonomy): domain Bacteria; kingdom Pseudomonadati; phylum Pseudomonadota; class Alphaproteobacteria; order Acetobacterales; family Roseomonadaceae; genus Roseomonas; species Roseomonas sp. CAU 1739. The sequence goes on along the minus strand of NZ_JBDOQQ010000014.1, from coordinate 134,390 downwards.
TCGCGCATGATCGCGTAGCGGCCCTTGGGCATCCACGGCATGTCCTCGCGCCTGGCCAGCGGATGAAAGCCGAGCGGCGCGAAGCCAAGGCCCAGCGGTGCGGCCACCGCGCGCACCTCCTCCAGATGGTTGGCGAGCTCGGCCGCGGCCTCATGCATCGTGGCCAGCGGCGCGCCGGACAATTCGAACTGCCCGCCGGGTTCAAGGCTGACCGAGGCATCGCCGCGCTTCAGCCCGATCGGGTTGCCGCGGTCCAGGATCGGTTCCCACCCGAACGCCATCAGCCCTTCGAGCATGGCGCGGATGCCACCCGGTTCGTAGGGCGGCGGGGCAAGGGTGTCGCGGCGGAAGCCGAATTTCTCGTGCTCCGTGCCGATGCGCCATTGGCTGCGCGGCTTGGACCCGGCGGCGAACCACCCGGCAAGCTGTCGCGCCGAACTGATCGGCGTGGGATCCGACTCGCCAGGATTAGACATGCAGCCCTTCCGTGGTCGCCGCAGGATGCGGCGCGTTCACTTGTCGCCGCAGGATGCGGCGCGATCCAATATCGCCGCAGGATGCGGCGCTTCAGGTGACGGCCCAGTCGCCCGCCAGTGCCTGCAGCACGGCAAGGCCCGCCACCGCCGCCGTCTCCGCCCGCAGGATGCGCGGGCCGAGAGCGACCGCGGTAACAAAGGGTCGCCGCGTCGCGTCGTCAAGTTCACCCCCCTCGAAGCCGCCTTCGGGACCGACCAGCCAGCCGCAAGGCAGCCTCAGACCGTGGGTGGCGTGGCCGATGGGCAACGCGCCGCGCCTTTCCGCGGCCACCAGCAGGGGGGCGCCGTCCCAGGCGTCCAGCGCCGCATGCAGCGGAACGGAGGCGTGGATGACCGGGATGGACAGACGTTCACTTTGTTCCGCGGCGCCGCGGGCGATGGTCGTCAGCCGCTCGACATTCACCCGGTCGACCACCGTCCGCCGGGTGGTGACCGGGTGGATGGCGGATACGCCAAGCTCGGTCGCCTTCTCCACCACCCAGTCGAGTGCATCGCGCTTCAGCACCGCGACCACCAGGCGCAGGTCTGGTTCGGATGCCGGGGCCCGCAAGCGTTCGCCGAGCCTGAAGGCGCAGCGATCCTTGCGCAGCGCCGCGATCGTCGCGGCGAACTCGCCGTCGCGTGGGTTGAACACCGCCACCGCATCGCCCGGCCCGCGCCGCAGCACGGTGCCGAGATGATGCGCCTGGGCCGGCGTGCCGGGGATTTCCGCCCCTTCGGACAGCGGGGCATCAAGGTAGCTTCGCGGGGTGGACATGCAGGGTCTCCGCAGCCTCTATACCGCGCGTGAATACCTATACCGATATCCGCGCCGGCGGCTGGGTGGCGCGCCTGCCCGAGGGCTGGCGTCCCTATGCGCTGCTGATGCGACTGGATCGCCCGATCGGGTCGTGGCTGCTGTTCTTGCCGGGGTTGTGGGCCTTCGCGATGGCCGCGCCGTCCTGGGGGCGGGGGTTGTGGCTGACGGCGCTGTTCGGGCTCGGCGCGGTGCTGATGCGCGGCGCCGGCTGTGTGGTGAACGATTTGTGGGACCGCGACCTGGATCGCCAGGTGGAACGCACGGCGGGGCGGCCGCTGGCGTCCGGGGCGGTGCGGCCCAGACAGGCGCTGGCCTTCCTGGTGGCCCTGCTGCTGGTGTCCTGCATGATCCTGCTGACGCTGCCGCCGGTTGCCATCCTGCTCGGCGTGTTGTCGCTAATGCCGATCGCGCTGTATCCGCTGGCCAAGCGTGTCACAGACTTTCCGCAGGCGATGCTGGGGCTGGTCTTTTCCTGGGCCGCGCCGACCGGATACGCGGCGGCGACGGGCGGATTGGATGCGCCCGCCTTCGCGCTGTGGGCGGCGGGGTTCTGCTGGATCCTCGGCTACGACACGATCTATGCGCATCAGGACCGCGAGGATGACGCGCTGGTCGGCATCCGATCCACCGCGCTGCATTTCGGCGAACGCACGCGGCCCTTCCTGGTCGGCTGCTACGCGGCGGCCGTGGTGCTCCTGGTGCTGGCGGGTCTGTTGGCCGGCCTGTCCTGGCTGTTCATCCCGGCGCTCCTGCTGCCGGCGGGGCTGCTGGCCCGGCAGGTCGTCGCGCTCGACATCCGCGACCCGGCGCTATGCCTGCGGCTGTTCAAGGCCAATCGCGATGTCGGCCTCGCGGTGGCGCTCGCCTTCCTGATCGGCCGGCTGTGAACCCCGAGGACTTCGTCCGCGCCCATACCACCATCGCCCGCGCGCCGCTGGTCCCGGAGATCGCGCTGCACCTCGCCACCGAGATCACGCCCATCTGGCAGGCAACGGAATCCTGGCTGGCCGAACGCAACATCGAACCGCCCTTCTGGGCCTTCGCCTGGCCTGGCGGGCAGGCGACGGCGCGGCTGCTGCTGGATGACCCGTCGCGCGTGGCCGGCAAGAGGGTGCTGGATTTCGCCGCGGGCTGCGGCATCGCCGCGATCGCCGCCGCCATGGCCGGCGCCGCGTCGGTCGAAGCCGCCGAGATCGATCCCCTCGCACTGGCCGCTGTGCGGGTGAATGCCGCGCTGAACGGCGTGGCCGTCGCGACGCCGGACGGCGACATCGTCGGCGCGCCCTGCCGCTGGGACGTCATCCTCGCCGGCGATGTCTGCTACGAGGCGCCGATGACCGCGCATATCCTGCCCTGGCTGCGCGGTCTCGCCGCCAGGGGGGCGGAGGTGTTGCTGGCCGATCCGGGCCGCGCCTACCTGCCGGCCGAGGGATTGCAGCCGCTGGTCCACCACGCCGTGGCAACGACGCTGGAACTGGAAGACCGCACACTGCGGAATGTGACGATCCACCGCCTGCTTCCGTGACGTCGGCGCAACATGCTATTCTGCCAGGGCTGCCAGGGAGGGCCGCCCCATGCGCCGCTTCGCCGTCGCACTCCTGCCTCTGCTGTTGTTGGCGGCGCCGGCCGCGGCGCAGCGCCAGAACATCTACGACGCCCAGGGCCGCTACCAGGGCTATACCGAGCGCAGCGGCGACCGCGTCACCCGCTATGACGGCCAGGGACGCTACCAGGGCTACACCGAACACAGCGGCGGGCGCGCCACCACCTATGACGCGCAGGGGCGCTACCAGGGTTACAGCGAGCGCAGCGGCGACCGCGTTACCCGCTACGATGGCCAGGGGCGCTACCAGGGCTACACGGAACGCAATGGGACGCGCAGCCAGAGCTATGATGGGTCGGGCCGCTACACCGGCACCACAGAACGCGGCCCGGGCGGGACGCGCAGCTATGACGGAACGGGGAAATTCAGCGGCAGCACATCGCGCTGACCGGCACGTCACCGTTTGAACAGGCGGGTCAGCGCGTCGCCCGTTCCAGGAACCGCAGCAGCGCCGCGAGGTCTTCGGCATTGCCGACGGTCTGCACCGGCATCTTCGTCCCCGGCGTCACCACATCCGGCCCGCGCGTGAACAGGTCCGCCACCGTCTCCGGCGTCCAGACGATGTCCCCCCGCGCCAACCGCGCCGAGTAGGCATACCCCGCCACGCTACCCATCCGGCGCCCGAACAGGCCGTGCAGCGTGGGCCCGGCCATGTTGCCGCCCTCGGCCGTCAGAGCATGGCAGGCGGCGCAGGCGCGGAAGACGCGCGCACCATGCGGGTCGAGGCCCTCGGCCGGGGCGGCCTGGTCCGCCTCCCCCACGGGGCCAATGGCCCGCCCGGCCACGGCATCCCAGCGCCGCACGCGCCGGTCCGCCCCGCCGGTCCACAGCGTGCGGCCATCGGCGTCGAAGATCGCCGACCAGACCGGCGTGCCGGGACCATCCAACGTGTGCAGCAAGCGCCCTGCCGGCAGGCCTAGCACCGCGACCGACCCACCCAGCGACGCCGCCGCCAGCAGCGTGCCCGGCGCATTCGCCGCCAGCGCGACCACCGGCCGCCCCAGCGACAGCACCTCCCGCACCGTCCCGTCGGCGGCGATCATCCGCACGACCCCATCCACGCCCGCCACCGCCAGCCCGCCATCCGGCAGGGGGGCCAGCGCCGTCTGCGGCAGGGCCAATTCGGCGATCACGGCATCCGGCCCCCAGGTCCGCACCGTGCCATCGAAGCCCGCGCTGACCAGCACGCCATCGGTGCGGAAGGCGACCGCATTGACGTTGCCGCGATGGCCCTCGAGCACCCGCACCGTCCCGTCCGCCGCCCAGACGCGCACCGTCCCGTCCCAGGCCGCCGAGGCGATCACGCCATCCCGCGCCGCCAATCCCGCCACCGGCCCGTCATGTCCCAGCAGGACACGTTGCGGCTCGCCTCCACCAGCCCAGACCGCGATGCGACCATCCTCGCCACCCGAGGCGAAGCGCCCGCCAGGCAATGCCGCCAGCGCATTGACCGCCCCGGCATGCCAGCGCACGACGGCGCGCGCGCGCCCGGTGGCGAGGTCCCAAAAGATGACGGATTGGTCGAAGCCCGCAGAAGCAAGCGTGCCCGGCGCGACCGCAAGCGCACGGACCGGGCCGCCATGCACTGCGGCGCGATCCTGTGCCAGTGCCGGAAGGGTTAGCGCCAGGAGGAGTGCGAGCCATTGGAGGGGCTTTGCCCCTCCAAGCCACCCCACCAAAGGCCAACGGGCCTTTGGAATGCGGGACTTTGGTGTTGGGCATGGAGGGTGTTCAGGGGCTTGGGGTCGTGCGCTGTGCCCGGCGCCAGGAGGATTTTTCGCTGGCGGGCGCAACGGGCGCTTCCCCGGGGTGAACGACAGCCCGGCCCGGTGCCAAGTGACGGTTTCCAAAGGGCCACCGCCCTTTGGTGGGGAGAGGTTCGGAGAGGGGCAAAGCCCCTCTCCGAGACGCCACATCGCGCGGATGGGGCAGCGCCCCTCCGGCATCACACGACGACCCCGCCGCTGACATGCAGCAGTTGCCCCGTGACATATGCCGCGCCCGGGGAGGCCAGGAACGCGATCCCCGCCGCCACATCATCCGGCGTGCCCAGCCGCTTCAGCGGGATCCGCGCTGCGATGGCATCCCACTGCGCCTGGGTCATCGCCGCATGCGCGCCGGGGTCCTTGCGCGTATAGCCGGGCACCACCGCATTCACCGTCACGTCCGGCGCCCATTCCAGTGCCAGCGCCTTGACCAGCGCCTCCACCGCCGCCTTCGCGGCGGCGGAGGCGGGGAAAGCGGTCACGTCGTTGCGGAACAGGTGCGCGACGAAGGATGACACGGCGACCAGCCGCGGGTCCCTGCCCTGCCGGAGGATCGGCCCGGCCTCACGCGCCAGACGCAGGAAGCCGAGTGCGATGGCGTCGTGGCTTTTCGCGAAGCCCGCATCGGTCAGGGCTGCGACGGGCGTGCGATCGGCGAAGCCGGCATTGGAGACCACCACATCCAGCCCACCGAGGAGCCCCGCAGCTTCCTGCACCGCGTGCTCCGGCGCACCGGCCTCGGACAGGTCGCAGAAGATCTCGTAGGCTTCGCCACCGCGGGCGCGGACGGCCTCGGCGGTGCGGGCCGAACCTTCGCGGTTGCCGCGGGTATGCACCGCGATCGCCACACCTGGCCCGGCCAGCGCCCGGCAGGCGGCGGCACCGATGCCGCTCGCCGCGCCGGTGACGAGGATATTGCGTTGGGCCATGCGTCGTCGCCTCCGATGAATCGTGCGCGAAGTTATAGCGGCAAGGCACGCCAAGGGCCGAGGGGCGCACACATCCCGGTTCCGGCACCAAATCCTCGCGGTCCAGGGGCCCGCTGGCCCCTGGTGGGGTGGTTTGGAGGGGCAAAGCCCCTCCATCCTTCCGCTGTGAACCAGCTCCGATGGGGCGACGCCCCTCCAGCTCAATCCATCGCCGCATGCGCCGGATCGGCGGCCGACAGCCTGCCTGGCCGCCGCATCATCAGCACGAGCAGCGCGGTCGGCACGCAGAGCAGCATCAGAAGGTGGAAATCATTGGTGTAGGCCATGATCTGCGCCTGCCGCGTCACCTCGGCATTCAGCAGCGCCGCGCCGGTCGGCGTCGCCGGGTTCCAGAACTGCGCCACGCCGGACCATTGCAGCATGCGGTTCAGCGGGCTGATCAGCGAACCGATCTCGGCATGCAGCACCTGCGTGTCGTGTTCCAGCACCGCGACCGTCACCGAGATGCCGATGGCGCTGCCGATGTTGCGCATCAGGCTGGTCAGGCCCGTGCCGTCGGTGCGCAGGTCTGGCGACAGGGTCGCGAAGGCAATGACCTGCAGCGGGATGAAGACGAAGCCGAGGCCGAAGCCCTGCATCGCCGTGGTGAACATCAGGTGATGTGCGTTGAGGTCGGGGGTCCAGCCCGTCATGTCCCACAGCGTCCAGCCGATCACCGAGACACCGAACATCATCAGCAGGCGCGGATCGACACGGTCGGCCAGGCGCCCGGCCACCAGCATCGCCGCCATGGTGCCGACGCCGCGCGGTGCCAGCACCAGCCCCGCATCGAATACCGGATAGCCGCCAAGCGTCTGGAGATACGGGGCGAGCAGTGCCGAGGTGGAGAACAGGATTACGCCGACGACGAACATCATCAGGAAGCCCGAGAGGAAGTTGCGGTCCTTGAAGATGCGCGGCGGGATGAAGGGCCGTTCGGCCGTCAGCAGGTGCACCATGAACAGCCACAGGCCGAGCGCGGCGATGCCGGCCTCGATGATGATCTCGGTCGAGGTGAACCAATCCTCCCGCTGCCCGCGGTCGAGCATCAGCTGCAGGGCGCCGATGCCGATGCTGAGCGCGGTGAAGCCGAACCAGTCGAAGCGCCGCCCGCTGCCGGGCCGGTCATCGGCGAGGAACGCCCACAGCCCGGCGAAGGCGAAGATGCCGAAGGGCAGGTTCACGTAGAACACCCAGCGCCAATTGTAGGTCTCGGTCAGCCAGCCGCCGAGGGTGGGGCCGAGGATCGGGCCGAGCATCACGCCCATGCCCCAGACCGCCATCGCCGAACCACGCTGCGCCGGCGGGTAGATGTCGAGCATGGTCGCCTGCGACAGCGGGACGAGTGCGGCGCCGAACGCGCCCTGCAACAGGCGGAACAGCACCATCTGTTCGAGCGACTGCGCCGCGCCGCACAGCACCGAGGCGGCGGTGAAGCCGGCCACCGAGATCAGGAAGATGCGCTTGCGCCCATAGCGCGCGGCGAGCGCGCCAACCGGGGAGGTGAGGATCGCCGCGGCGACGATGTAGGAGGTGAGCACCCAGGTCACCTGGTCGGCGGTCGCTGACAGCCCGCCCTGCATGTAGGGCAGCGCGACATTGGCGATGGTGCCGTCCAGCGCCTGCATGAGCGTCGCCGCCATGGCGCAGACGGTGATCAGCGCGCGGTTCGGGACCGCATTTTCGGTGTCGGACATGACACGCCTCGATCCTTGTCCCGGCCTGTGCCGCGGGGCTCGAACCGAGCCGCCGGCCAGTGCCGGGACGTCGTGAAAGCCTCTCAGAACAGGTCGGACAGAGAGCGCCGGTGGCCGGTGTCGATGGTGGCGACGACGGACATGCCGGCGCGCAGCGGCGGTGCGGCCGCTTCGGCATCCACCTGCACGCGCACTGGAATGCGCTGCACCACCTTCACCCAGTTGCCGCTGGTGTTCTGCGCCGGCAGCACCGAGAACTGCGCGCCCGTCGCCGGGCTGATCGAGGCGACGGCGCCATGCCAGGTCCGGCCCGGATAGGCATCGACGGTGAAGGTCACCGCATCGCCCGGCCGCACATGGGTCAGGTCAGTCTCCTTCGGGTTCACCTCGATCCAGGTGTTGCGCGACCCCACCAGGCCGAGCGCGGGCGTGGCGGCGGCGAGGTAGAGGCCAGGCTGCACCGCCTCGACGCGGGTGACGGTGCCGTCGAAGGGCGCGCGCACGGTGCTGTTGGCGAGTTGGCGACGGGCCTCGTCCAGCGCGGCCTGGGCTTGCTGCACCTCCGGCTGGCTTTGCACGGGCTGGTCGGGATCGCCGCCGAGCCGCGCCTGCTGCACCACCGCCTGCTGGCGCAGGCTGGCGAGTTGCTGTTCCGCCTGCTGGAGGTGGAAACGCGTATCGTCGTAGGAGGCGCGCGAGACCGCGCTGGTGCTGACCAGTGACTGGGCGCGTTCGAACTGCGCCTGGGCAAGTCGCACCGCGGCTTCCTGCGCAGCGATATCGCGCTGCATGCGCGTCAGGTCGGCGCGCATCGCCTCGATGGTCAGCGTCGCCTGGCGCAGCCGCGCCTCGGCGCCGGCCACCGCGATCGCGAAGGGCTGCTGGTCAAGCCGGTAGAGTACCTCGCCGGCCTGCACCGCCTGGCCTTCATGCACCGGCACGTCGCGCACGATGCCGGCGACGTCGGTCGAGACCAGCACGAGGTCGGCATGCACATAGGCGTTGTCGGAGGAGACGTAGCGCCCGCCCGACAGCCAGCCCCAGCCGGCAGCACCGATGGCGGCGACGACGCCCGCGGCCATCAGCGCGTGGCGCAGCCGCCGGCGGCGCTGGGCGGGGTCGCGCGGGGGGCTCGCCTCGCTCGCGCGATCCAACGCGCGAGGCGCTTCGTTCAGGGGACCTTCAGGCATGACAGGCTTCCTCAGGCAGCCTCATCCGGGACACGGTCGCCGGAGAGCAGCTGCGACTTCATGGTGATCAGGGCCTCGACCAGGTGATGGACCGCGTCGCGGTCGAGGCCGGCCGTGACGGTGTCATGGAGTTCGGTGCGATAGGCTTCGATGCGCGTCAGGATCGGCGCCGCCGCATCGGTCAAGTGCAGGCGCCAGACGCGCCGGTCGGTCGGGTCCGGCCGGCGTTCGACCAGGCCGCGCGCCTGCAGGCGGTCGATCAGCCGGGCGACGGTGATCGGTTCGACCTCCAGCACATCCGCCAGTTCCTTCTGGCTCAGCCCGCCCGCACGTTCGAGGCGGGCGAGGATGACCCATTGGGCGCGGGTCATCCCGTCCTCCCGCGCGCGGCGGTCGGCGTGGATGCGGGCGAGGCGGCCGACATCGGAGAGCAGGAAGAGCAGGTCGCGGTCGAGGGCGCGTGGCATGGCGAGGCTTATAATAAGCAGCGTTATGATCAGCTTCAATAGCAATTCGGCTGACGGTCCCAGCGAGCGCCGGGCGCCCGCCGAGGACGGCGATCGGCCCGGGCGGACCGGGTTGCGCGGGCCCGCCCACCGCCGCATCCTCCTCGCATCAAGAATTCCTTGGGGGGAATGGCGTGACGCTGACTGTTGTCGAGCCTGAAGGGCTCTATCCCGACACCGCGCTCGAACAGCGGATCATGGGACCGTCCGTCCGCATCCTGCAGGGGCCGTGCAAGACCTCCCTCGCCGAACTGCCCGATGAGATCTGCCAGCAGGTCGAGGGGCTGATGACGCTGCGCATGGCGGTGCCGGCCGACCAGATCGCGCGCTTCCCGAAGCTGAAGGTCATCGTGCGGATGGGCGTGGGTTATGACCGCGTCGATCGCGTCGCGGCTGCCGCACGCGGCATCAAGGTCTGCAACGTGCCGGACTACGGCACGCAGGAAGTCGCTGAATTCGCCGTGCTGATGGCGCTCGCGCTGCGCCGCGGCCTCACGATGTACCATGACACCCAGCGCGGCCCGAACCCGGCCCCCTGGGCGGTGATGCGCAGCCCGGCGGTGCGCCGGCAGGAGGTGCAGACCTTCGGAATCCTCGGCCTCGGGCGCATCGGCACGGCGGCGGCGCTGCGCGCCAAGGCGCTCGGCTATCGCGTGGTGTTCTACGATCCGGCGCTGCCCAACGGGGCCGACCGCGCGATCGGCGTCACGCGCTGCCGCACGATGGATGAGATGCTCGCCCAGGCGGATGTCCTGTCCATCCATTGCCCGCTGACGCGGCGCACGCGTGGCATGGTGGGCGAGCGCGAGCTGCGCCTGCTGCCGCAGAACGCCGTGGTGATCAACACGGCGCGCGGGCCGATCCTCGACATCGACGCGCTGGAACAGGTGCTGAAGGAAGGCCACATCGCCGCCGCCGGCCTCGATGTGATTCCGGATGAGCCGCCCGGCAATGACATCCCGTCCCTGCTGCGCGCCTACCGCGACCGCGAGGATTGGCTGACCGGGCGCCTGATCATTTGCCCGCATATCGCCTTCCACACGCCCGAGGCGTGGGACGACATACGGCTGAAGGGTGCTGAGACGATGCGCGACGTGCTGGTCGAAGGGCTGGAGACCAACGTCATCCCGCCCGAGAGCGATTAGCGATGCCCCTGGCGTCGGCGCGCGCAGCCGGGTTTCGCGCTTGCTGCCGGTCCGCCTGGCTGGCGCGCGCGCCCGGCATTGCCGCCCTGCGCGTCGCTGACGGCCCGGGTGCGGCGGTGCCATGCGTTGCGGGCCTGATGCACGACGCCGGGCCCGCGACGACGGTGATGGCGTGATCCGCGACGCGGCGACGCAGGCGGCCCGTCTCGACGCCGCGCGCAGCCTGGTCGAGGACATCCTGATCCCCGCCGAGGCGCGGATGGATGCCGAGGACCGCATGCCCGAGCACGCTCGCGCCGCGCTGCGCGCGCATGGGCTGTTCGGCATCTCGATCCCTGAGGCGCAGGGCGGCCTCGGCCTGACGATGGAGGAGGAGGCCGGGCTGATGCTCGTCCTCGGCCGCACGGCGCCGGCCTATCGGGCGGTCTATGCTCTGAACAGCGGCGGCGCGGCGCAGATCCTGCTCCGCGCCGGTACGGATGTGCAGAAGGATCGCTGGCTGCCGGGCCTCGCATGCGGCGACCTGGTCGCCTGCTTCTGCCTGTCGGAGGCCGAGGCCGGGTCGGATGCCGCATCGCTGCAGACGACGGCGCTGCGGGCCGGTGACGGCTGGCGCATCGCCGGCCGCAAGCGGTGGGTGACCAACGCGCCAGAGGCCGGCATGCTGATGGTCATGGCGCGCAGCGGTGGTCCGGGCGCGCGCGGCATCTCCGCCTTCGCGATCGATCCCGCCACGCCGGGCATCGAGGTCCTGCCCGCCCAGGCCAAGATGGGCATGCGCGGCGCGCAGGTCGCCGACATCGTCTTCCATGACGTGGTGGTGCCAGGTGGTGCGCTGGTCGGTGCGGAAGGCGAAGGGCTGAAGCTCGCTCTGGCGGGGCTGGACAAGGTGCGGCTGCATCTCGCCGCGCTGTCTGCGGGACTGATGGAACGGCTGATCGACGAGGGACGCCGGCATGCGCTGGCGCGCCGGCAATTCGGCAAGCCGCTTGCCGAACAGCCCGCCATTGGCGCGCTGCTGGCCGATAGCGTGGCGGAGGCGCTGGCGGCGCGCTGCATGGCGCTCGAACTCGCCCGCGCGCGCGATGACGGCACGCTGCGCCCGGCCGATGCCGCCGCAGCCAAGCTGTTCGCCACCGAAGCCCTCGGCCGCGTCGCCGACCGCGTGCTGCAGGTCCATGGCGGCGAAGGCTACATGGTGGGCAGCGCCGTCGAGCGACTGTACCGCGACGTGCGGCTGTTGCGCATCCTGGACGGCACCTCCGAAATCCAGCGCATGGTGGTGGCACGCGGCCTAATGGGGTGACGTTCGGGCGGTGGTCCGACGGTTTCTTGATCCGTCAGACCGCGCGCGCCGCACCTTGTGCTGTCGCGCCGGCGGCAACAGGCGGCAGCATCACGACCCGCAAGCGGGGCCGTCACATTTCCGTGGCTGGCGCGACCGAGGTTGCGACCATACCGACTGGTTGGTATGGTTCCGGCAATGGAAGAAGCGCAACCCCGCCGCGGCGATACACGGACACGCCTGCTCGATGCGGCGATGACCGTGATCCGCACCCGGGGCTATGTCGGCACCACGGTCGATGAACTCTGCGCCGCCGCGGGCGTGACCAAGGGGGCCTTCTTCCACCACTTCCACAGCAAGGAAGACCTGGCGCTCGCCGCCGCGGTGCATTTCAACGCCTGGCTCGAGGCGCTCTTCGCGCGCTCAGGCTGGCGCGACCACGCCGACCCGCTCGACCGCGTGATCGCCTACATCGATGTCCGGACCGCGATCCTGCGCGGGGATCTGCCGCGCTTCACCTGCCTGCTCGGCATGATGGTGCAGGAAACCTACGCCACCAATCCGGCAATCCGCGCGGCGTGCGAGGCCGGTATCCGGGCCCATGCCGAGCCCCTCGAAGCGGATATCGCTGCAGCGATGACGATGCGCGGCATCACCGGCTTCACCGCCGCAAGCCTGGCCACGCATGTCATGGCGGTGATCCAGGGTGCGTTCGTGCTCGCCAAGGCGGCGGGCGGCGCGCCGCCCGCCATCGACAGCCTGCGGCATCTGCGCCGCTACGTTGCAATGCTGTTCGCAGCCCCCCACCGACAGGACGAGAACGCCGCATGACGCAGATCGCCACCAGCCTCTGGTTCGCCACCGAGGCCGAGGACGCCGCGCGCTTCTACTGTGCCACCATCCCCGGGGCGAAGCTCGGCGAAATCATCCGCATCCCGCCAGGCGGACCCGGCCCGTCCGGCGGCGTTCTGCTGGTGGAATTCTCGCTGAACGGCACACCGATGCTGGCGATGAACGGCAATCCGGGCGAGGCCTTCACCAATGCGGTCTCGCTCTCCGCACTCTGCGCCAACCAGGATGAACTGGACCGGGTGTGGGATGCGCTGCTGGTCGGCGGCCAGGCGCAAGCCTGCGGCTGGCTGAAGGATCGCTATGGCGTGGCCTGGCAGCTGGTGCCCGAGGCCCTGCCGCGGCTGATGAAGGCCGGCAACGAAGCGCAGCGCGGCCGCGTTATCGCCGCGCTGATGCAGATGGTGAAGATCGACGCCGCCACGCTGGAGGCCGCGTTCAACGCAACCTGACGGGAACAGGAACAGGAGAACGTCCATGACCTATGTCGATGGCTTCGTGCTGGCCGTGCCGAATGCGAAGAAGGATGCCTACCGCGCGCATGCCGAGAAATCTGCCGTGATGCTGAAGGAGCACGGCATGCTCTCGATGATCGAATGCTGGGGTGACGACGTGCCGGAGGGCAAGCTCACCTCCTTCCGCATGGCGGTGAAGCAGGAGGAGGACGAGACCGTCGTCTTCTCCTGGATGACCTGGCCGTCGAAGGAAGCGCGCGACGAGGGCTGGAAGAAGATCATGGCCGATCCGCGCATGAAGATGGAGCCCGGCGACGTGCCCTTCGACGGCAAGCGGATGATCTACGGCGGCTTCAGCGTGCTTGTTCAGGCCTGAGGAGCGGAGGAACGACCCATGCCCATCACCCCCTATCTTTTCTACGAAGGTCGCGCCGAGGAGGCGATCGAGTTCTACAAGAAGGCACTCGGCGCCGAGACCGTCATGCTGATGCGCAACAGCGATTCACCCGAACCGCCGCCGCCCGGCATGATGCCGCCGGGCTCCGAGAAGAAGATCATGCATGCCGAGATCCGCATCGGCGCCGAATCACTGATGCTGTCGGACGGGCATTGCGCGGGGGCGGCAAAATTCGCCGGCTTCGGTGTCTCCCTGCCCGCGCGCGATGCCGCCGAGGCGGCACGGCATTTCGCCGGGCTGTCGGATGGCGGCGCGGTGCGCATGCCGCTCGGCAAGACCTTCTTCAGCCCGGCCTTCGGCATGGTCGAGGACCGCTTCGGCGTGCTGTGGATGGTGGCCGTGCCGATGGAGGGCGCGTGATGGACCCCGCGCTCGACCTGCTGATCGAACGCGAGATCGACGCCGCGCCGGGTAAGCTCTTCGCGTGCTGGACGCAGCCGACGCTGATGGAACGGTGGTTCTGCCCGGTGCCCTGGAAGATGACCGACATCGACCTCGACCTGCGGCCGGGTGGGCATTTCCGCGGCGTCATCCGCGGCCCGAACGGGGAGGAGATGCCCAATGCAGGCTGCTATCTTGAGGTCGTGCCCGATCGACGGCTGGTCTGGACCGATGCGTTGACGGGCGGCTATCGCCCCTCGGGCGGCGGCTTCATGACGGGGATCATCACCTTCGACCCGATCCCCGGCGGGACGCGGTATCGCGGCCTTGTCATGCATGCCGATGCGGAAGCGCGCGCCAAGCATGAGGCGATGGGCTTCCATGACGGCTGGGGCAAGGCGGCCGACCAGTTGGCCGCCCTTGCCCGCACGCTGTAGCCGCCGGTCAGTCGCGCGGCACCTGGCCCAGCGCGGCGGCGTAGTCCGCCGCGTCGAAACCGACGACCAGCCGGTCGCCGAGTGCCAGCACGGGCCGCTTGATCATCGAGGGCTGCGCCTCCATCAGCGCCAGCGCGCTGGTTTCGGTGAGGCCTTCCTTCCGCGCATCGGGCAGCTTGCGGAACGTGGTTCCGCTGCGGTTCAGCAGCTTCTGCCACCCCACCTTGCCGGCCCAGGCCTTCAGCGTCGCGCCGTCGATCCCCTTCGCCTTGTAGTCGTGGAAGTCGTGCGCGATGCCGTGGCTCTCAAGCCAGGCGCGCGCCTTCTTCATCGTGTCGCAGTTCTTGATGCCGTGGATGGTGATCGGCGTCGGCACGGGCGGGACCTCCGGTGATTCGCCGCCCGAGGCTACGACGATTTAGCGCGCAGGGCTTCATGACGATGACGGGGTCGCGCCCGCAACCAGCAAACACCGCACCGCCCACAGCGGAGGAGAGCATCCGATGGCCGAACTGGTCTTTACCGTCTTCACCAGCCTTGATGGCTATATCGAGAAGCCCGGCGGCGTGTTCGCGCCGCCCCCCTGGTCGGACGAGGTCGAGCGCGAATGGTCGAACCGCGCGCTGTCGCGCGCGAAGCACCTGCTCTATGGCCGGGTGAACTTCCAGTTCAACAAGGGCTTCTGGGGTCCGGCCGCGACCGATCCGAGCTCCGTCGCCGCCTCCATCTCCTATGCCGGGAAGATGAACGCGCTGCCCAAGACGGTGCTGTCGCGGACCCTGACGGGCGATCCCGGCTGGAATGGCCGCATTGCCGGTCCTGACATCGCCGCTGAGGTCGCGCGGCTGAAGCGGGACGTCACGGGCGGCGACATCTTCGCCTTCAGCGGCGCGGGCCTGGCGCAGGCGCTGTTCTCGGCCGACCTCGTGGATGAATTCTGGCTGATGCTGACGCCGCAATTCTTCGGCGACGGCAAGCGGCTGTTCCGCGAGGGCCGCCCCGAAGCCGCCATGACGCTGGTGGAATGCCAGCGCCTCGATGTCGGCTCGGTGATCCTGCGCTACCGCCGCGCGACGGGGGGCTGACGGCCATGGCGCTCGCCCTCTACGCCCACCCCTTCGCTGCCTTCTGCCAGAAGGTGCTGGTCGCGCTGTATGAGAACGCGACGCCTTTCGCGTTCCGCCACATCGACCTCGGCAGGGCTGAGGATCGCGACGCGCTGATCGCGCTCTGGCCCTTCCGCAAATTCCCGGTGCTGGTGGACGGTGATGCGACGATCGTGGAATCCAGCATCGTTATCGAACACCTCGACCGCCATCATCCGGGGCCGGTGCGCTTCATTCCCGCCGATGCGGATGCGGCGGCCGAGGTGCGGCTGCTCGACCGCGTCTTCGACAATTACGTGCTGGTGCCGATGCAGAAGGTGGCGACCGATCCGCTGCGGCCGGCGGGCGGGCGCGACCCGGTCGGCGTCGAGCACGCACGCGCGACGCTGCAGACCGCCTATGCCTGGCTGGAACAGCGTCTGGCAGGCCGGCGCTGGGCGACGGGGGACGCCTTCACCCTTGCGGATTGCGCCGCAGCACCCGGGTTGCTCTACGCCGACTGGTCGGAACCGATCCCCGAGACCTGCCCGGCACTGCGCGCCTATCGCGCGCGGCTGCTGGCGCGGCCGTCCTATGCGCGCGTGCTGGATGAGGCGCGGCCGTATCGGCACCTGTTTCCGCTTGGAGATCCAGGGCGGGATTGAGCCCCGCATCATCCGCCATCGGGAAGACTTCGACCTCCCGATACTCCTCGGCACGCCAGGCCAACGCGAGGTCGCGCATGGTGAAGCGGATGGGCTCGATGGCCCGCGAGGGCGGATGCGCGGGGCCGTCTCGACGTGATGCGGCGAAAGATGAAGGCGCTCCCGCCTGGTCGGGTGCCACAACAGGCCGGCAAAATCGGACAGGATGCTTTCCCGCGCCCGCGGCATCCGCGCTGCTGCCTCCGCATCCGGCCGGATGCAGAAGCACAGCGGCCAGGATTGCTTCTTTGTCAGCCCAGGACGATCGAGGACGCCTTGCACGTGCGTGACCTTGCACGTGTCTATCCCTCTCGCATCGCAAGCTTGAACAAATCAGGAACTTCATTCAAGGCCTGCGAAACGCGTTGACTGCCGTCTATCGGGGGCTCAGGCATCGGGACACTTGGCAGGGAGGCGCGATCGGGACTTGTCGTAGCGGCGCGAAACCGGCGCTGACGACGATCGCGGCGCATGGCGCCTATGCCACCAGCGGCGCCACCACCGCCTTCAGCAGCACCACGGCATCGCGCGGATTCATCCGCACCTGCAATCCGCGCTGCCCGCCATTCATGAACACCAGTTCGTGCGTGAGCGCCTGTTCCTCGATCGCCGTGCGCACCGGCCGCGCCTGGCCGAAGGGGCTGATGCCGCCGACCTTGTAGCCGGTGACGCGCTCCGCCTCGGCCGGCTTCATCATCGCCGCGGACTTGCCGCCGAAGGCCGCCGCCAGGCGCTTCATCGACACCTCATGGTCGGACGGCACGATGACGCAGGCCGGCTTGCCATCCACCAGCGCCATCAGCGTCTTGAGCACCCGCGCCGGGGATTCGCCCAGCGCCTCCGCCGCCTGCAGGCCGATGCTGTCGGCATACGGATCGTAGTCGTAGCCATGGACCGTGAAGGTCGCGCCCGCCTTGGCCAGCGCCGTCGTCGCACGCGTCGCTTTCGACATGGTCAGCCCGGCACCGAGAGATAGTCCACGGCGCACATCACCTGCAGCTTCAGCACGGCGATCGCCTCGTCGATCGTCACATGCTCGTTGTCCGTACCCATGCTGAGTGGCGACGGGCCGACGATCACCGCGGGAATGCCGCGCCAGCGCCAGTAGCGCGTGTCGGTGCCGCCCAGGCTGCACACCGGTGGGGCGTCCATGCCGAGCAACGCGCGCGTGTTGGCGCGCAGGAATCCCGCCATCTCGCCGAAGGGATCGGTGCTGCTGGCGGGGTAAGAATGATCCTCGTTGATCGCCAGCGTGCAGCCGAATTCCTCGGCCAGCGCGGGCAGTTCGCCGCGCACGCGGTCGCGGTCCGGGCCGACGGGAAAGCGCATGTCCACATGCACGGTGCAGGCGGTCGGGATCTGCGTCGCCTTGCGCCCGCCCTCGATGATGCCGGCGTTCACGGTGATGCGCAGCGCATTGTCCGCGGCCCCCTGCCCCAGGATGGCATCCGCCGCCGCGACGCTCTCGGCGGACCGCAGCACGGCAGCGAAATCCTCCGGCATCTCGGCCAGCCGGCGATGGTAGCGGTCGTACAGCGCCTGCGTCGCGGCGACGATCTGCTGGATCGGGTTGTTGGCGCGATGCGGATACCCACCATGCCCGCCCGGCCCGGTGGCCGACATCGCGAAGCGCAGCGTCCCCTTCTCCATGAAGCGGAGGTTGCCCAGGCCGCTCGGTTCGCCGTTCAGGCAGCAATCGCCGCTGACCGCCTCGGCATGTTCGTCGAACAGGTATTTGGTGCCGTAGCGCCCGCCGGATTGTTCGTCCGACACGACCGTCAGCGTCAGCGCGCCGCACAGAAGGTCGCGATGGGGATGCAGCAGGCACCAGGTCAGGATCGAGGCGAGCGTGCCCGTCTTCATGTCGGATGCACCGCGCGCGACGATGCGGCCATCCTCGATCTCGGCCGCCCATAGCCTGTCGTCGGAAACCGGGAAGACATCCATGTGCCCGTTCAGCACCAGATGCCGCCCGGGCCGCGCGGCATCCCAGCGGCCGATGATGTTGGGCATGTCCTCCCGCGCCGCGACGGTGCGATGCGGCAGGCCGAAGCGGTCGAGGATGCCGCGCACGAAATCAGCCGCCTCCCGCATGTCGCCCGGCGGGTTGACCGAGCGGATGCGCAGGAAGTCGCGCAGCAGGGCGACGACGTCGTCGCGCCGGTCGCCGATGTGACGGCAGAGTTCCGCCTTCAGATCGACGGCCGTCGTCACTCCCACTCGATCGTCCCCGGCGGCTTGCTTGTG
This sequence comes from Roseomonas sp. CAU 1739, assembly GCF_039839775.1. NCBI lineage: Bacteria > Pseudomonadati > Pseudomonadota > Alphaproteobacteria > Acetobacterales > Roseomonadaceae > Roseomonas > Roseomonas sp. CAU 1739. Next base: position 116,280 of record NZ_JBDOQQ010000014.1, on the reverse strand, counting down.
ATGTCGTAGGTCACGCGGTTGATCCCGCGCACCTCGTTCACGATGCGGTTCGACACCCGCGACAGGAACGCCATGTCGAACGGATACACATCCGCCGTCATGCCATCCGTGCTCGTCACCGCACGCAGCGCACAGGCCTGGTCATAGGTGCGGCCATCGCCCATCACGCCCACCGTGCGCACCGGCAGCAGCACCGCGAAGGCCTGCCAGATCGCGTCATACAGCCCGGCGTTGCGGATCTCCTCGAGGAAGACGGTGTCCACCTTCCGCAGCAGGTCCGCCTTTTCCCGCGTCACGTCGCCGGGGATGCGAATGGCCAGCCCTGGCCCCGGGAATGGATGGCGGCCGACGATCTCCTCGGGAATGCCAAGCTCGCGCCCCAGCACCCGCACTTCATCCTTGAACAGCTCGCGCAGCGGCTCGACCAGCTGCATGCGCATCCCTTCGGGAAGGCCGCCGACATTGTGGTGCGACTTGATCGTGACGGACGGCCCGCCGGTCGCCGAGACGCTCTCGATCACATCCGGATACAGCGTGCCCTGGGCCAGGAAATCCGCCCCGCCGAGCTTGTTCTGCTCCTCCTCGAACACCTCGATGAACAGGCGCCCGATGGTCTTGCGCTTGATCTCCGGGTCGGTGACGCCGGAAAGCTGGCCGAGGAACAGGTCCGACGCGTCGCGATGGACCAGGTGGATGTTGAAGCGGTCGCGGAAGGTCTTCACGACCTGCTCGCTCTCATTCGCCCGCATCAGCCCATGATCGACATAGATGCAGGTCAGCTGATCGCCGATCGCCTCATGGATCAGCACCGCCGCGACCGATGAATCGACACCGCCCGACAGCCCGCACACCACGCGGCCGCGGCCGACCTGCGCGCGGATCTTGGCGATGGTCTCGGCGCGATAAGCGCCCATCGTCCAGTCGCCCGAGCAGCCGCAGATGCCATGCGTGAAGTTCTTCAGCAACGCGGCGCCATGCGGCGTGTGCACCACTTCCGGGTGGAACATCGTGCCGTAGAAGCGGCGCTCATCGTCGGCGATCACCGAGAAGGGCGCACCCTCGCTGCTTGCCACCGAGCGGAACCCCGGCGGCAGCGCGGTGATGCGGTCGCCATGGGACATCCACACCTGTTCGCGTGCGCCCGGCGCCCACACCCCCTGGGTGATCGCGCATTCGCTGGTCACATCGACGAAGGCACGGCCGAATTCCCGATGGTCGGACCCTTCCACCACGCCGCCCAGCTGGGCGGCCATGGTCTGCTGCCCGTAGCAGATGCCCATCACCGGCAGTCCGAGCGTGAAGACGTGGTCCGGCGCCTTGGGGCTCGCACCCTCATTCACGCTCGCCGGGCCGCCGGACAGGATGATGCCCTTCGGTGCGAAGGCGCGGATGCGTTCCTCGGGCGCGTGGCTGAACGGCCAGATCTCGCAATAGACCCCGGTCTCGCGGAGGCGGCGCGCGATCAGCTGCGTCACCTGGCTGCCGAAGTCGAGGATCAGCACATGGTCGTGCCGGGCGGGGGCGGTAGCGGTGGGGTCGGCCATGGCGGCGTGAAGCACAGGCGCGCGCTTCCGGCAAGACGAGTCGCGCCAGGACCCGGCCGCCTGGGCCTGCGAGCCGGTCCGCGCCCCGCCGAAGGCCCGCCGCTGACGGGCGGGCACCGGCCGGAGCCGGGGCCATGCGGCCCCAATGCAACTTTCAGGCGCGCCGGACGCTCAGCCCGCGAAGGAGACAACCGATGTCGCTTCTGCTGATCATCATCCTGCTGTTCCTGCTCCTGGGCGGGGGCGGCTTCTACGGATACCGGTCGGGGTATTATGGCGGCGGCGGCCTGGGCGGCATCCTCGGCCTGCTGCTCATCGTGCTGGTGCTTTACCTGGTGTTCGGCGGTGCCTTCATGGGCGGTCCCGTGGTGCCGTAGCCCCACGCGGCGGCCCGGCCGCTACCGGTCCTGCACCGGGGCGGTCGCGGCCAGCAGCGCCTCGATCGGGTCCCACACGAAGGCGGCCTGCTGCACCGTCTTGCCGCCGACGCGCACCTCGTCATGCGCCACCTCGCGGCCGCCCAGGTGCTGATAGAACCAGCGCGTCGGGTTGTCGGCCAGCACCCACAGCATGGCGGACCGGCAGCCCACCGCGCGCAGATGCGCCCCCATCGCCCGCATCAGCCGCCGCCCGGCCCCGCGTTCCCGCCAATCCTCCAGGAGGTAGAGTGTCTCGACCTCCCCTTCCGCCAGGCCAGGACGGCGCGACCGCCCACCGGAGGCGAAGCCGACCACCTCGGCGCCGCCGGGCGCCTCGACGCCGCCAGCCGCGGCGACGAACACCGCGTGGCCCTCGCGCCGGTCGAGCACCGCCCGCTGGTAGAACCCGGCCAGACGCTGCGCCGACAGCCCCGCCAGATAGGCATCGGGCAGGATGCCGGCATAGCTGCTCCGCCAGACCGCCGCATGGATCTCCCCGATCGCCTGCGCGTCGGAGGGGCGGGCCCGGCGGATGCTGATCACGCGCTGCGCTCCAGCACCGCGCAGAAGAAGCCATCCGTTCCCTGGCCGCCGGGGGAAAGGCTCAGCCACGGACCGGCGCAGGGCAGGTCCACGCCCGGGCGCAGTTCCGACCACAGCCGTTCCAGCGGAACCGGCAAGAAGCCGGGGGCACGCGCCAGGAAGCGGTCCATCTGCTCTTCATTCTCCTGCGGCAGGAGTGAACAGGTAGCGTAGACCAGCCTGCCACCCGGACGCACGAGTTCCGAGGCCCTGTCGAGAATGTCATGCTGCACCACGACAAGCTCGGCGAGGTCCTCAGGCCGGGTGCGCAGCCGCCCATCCGGGTTGCGCCGCCAGGTGCCGGTGCCGGTGCAGGGCGCATCGACCAGCACGCGGTCGAAGGACCCCGCCCGCCGCTTGGCCCAGCGGTCGCCGGGTGCCAGCAGGTGGCGCTCGGCATTGTCCACGCCCGCGCGCTTCAGCCGCTTGGCCGCCCCCTCCAGCCGCGCCGCGGAGGTATCGCAGGCGGTGATCTTGCCCCGGTTGCCCATGGAAGCGGCCATCGCCAGCGTCTTGCCCGCGGCGCCCGCACAGTAGTCCGCGACGCGCATCCCCGGCCGCGCATCCGCCAGCAGGGCGATCAACTGGCTGCCTTCGTCCTGCACCTCGACCAGCCCGTCGCGATAGGCCTTGGTGCCGGTCACCGGCCGGCGGGACGGCAGCCGCAAACCCCAGGGGGACATCGGCGTCGGCACCACCGCCAGGCCCTCACCCGCCAGCAGCACGGCGGCGGCATCGCGATCCCCGCGCAGAAGGTTGACGCGCAGGTCGAGCGGCGCCTCGACCTCCAGCGCCGCGGCTTCCCTGGCCAGGCCCGCGCCGAAGCGGGCGGACAGCGCCGGCAGGACCCAGTCGGGCAGGTTCAGCCGTGGCCCGTCGGGCATGGCCGGGTCGATCAGCGGCCGGCCATCCAGCGACGCCGCGACCCGCCGCTCCGCTGCATCGAGCGCGGCCGGCCCGTAATGCGAATCATCGAAGGCGGCCTCCGCCGCCTGGCGCCCGCGGCCATGGTCGCCGCTGCGGCCCAACAGCATCTGCGCCAGCAGCAGCAGGCGCGCCGTCGGCGCCGCGCCCAGCCGCCCCAGGTGCCATTCCAGGCGTAGCTTCTGCCGCACCACGCCCCAGGCGAGTTCGGACACCACGCGCCGGTCGCCACCACCGATGAAGCGGCGGGTGCGGAAGAAGTCGCTTGCCACGGCATCGGCCGGGCGGCGGCGCGCCTCGGGCGCGAAGCATTGCTCCTCGAGCGTCTTGAGCAGGTCGATCGCGGCGGCAATCCGGGCGGAGGGGGTCACGCGAGCAGGCCGGGAAGGCCGGCGAGGTCGCGCAACTCCGGCACGCCGGCCTCGGCCAGGCCGTATTCGTCGGGCGCGCCCGTACGGTTCACCCGCACCACGCGCATCCCGAAGGCCAGTGCGGCCTGCGCATCCCAAGCATTGCCCGACACGAAGACCAAATCGTCCGGCGCACAGCCGAACTGACGCGTCGCCAGGCGATAGACTCGCGGATCGGGCTTGAAGACGGCGACGGATTCCACGCTCAGTATCTCATCCAGCAAAGTTTCGATCCCCGCGGCGGCGACGGCATCCGCCAGCATCCCAGGCGTTCCGTTCGACAATATGGCAGTCGTGATGCCGCCACCGCGCAGGGCGCGCAGCATGGCGGGTACCTCGGGATAGGCAGGCAAGGTGCTGTAGGCCTGCATCAATTCCTTCTGCAGCGGCGCGTCGTCGATGCCATGGTTGGCGAAGACGAAGGCCAGCGCGTCGCGCGTGCAAAGCCAGAAATTCTCATAATGCGCCGCACCGGTCAGGCTACGCACCCAGCTGTATTCGAGCTGCTTCGCCCGCCATTCGGACGACAGCAGCGGCCAGCGGTCGCCCAGCCGCACGGCCTGGGCAGCCATGGCGGCATTGACGTCGAGCAGCGTGCCATAGGCGTCGAAAACAACCGCTTCCGGGGCGGGCATGCGGCATTCCTCCTGGAGTCACGCCAACGTCGCGCGAAGCGCGGCGGCGCGGCAAGGTTGGTGTTGGGGTGGCGAGGCCTGGGCTGGCGGGTCTTGGCTTGTGCGCGCTGGTGCTGGGAAGGATGGAGAGGGGCTCTGCCCCTCTCCAGACCTCACCCCGCCAAAGGCCTAAGGGCCTCTGGACACCTCGATTTGGCGTTGGGGACGGAGGGTGGAGACATCGGTGACTGCGCTGTTGGGCCGGCTCCGGAGAACATCGGCATTCAAGCCTGCCGCGGTGCCGGGATGCCCGCCCCGCCTGGCGCCAGGTGGCTGTTCCCAAAGGCCCATAGGGCTTTTGGGTCCGAAGAAGCGCAAGGCCCTCTCTGGGGTTCCGCGCCACAGCGCCTTGCGCGAATGGAGCAGCGCCCCTTTCAATCCATCAACGAGGTCCGAAGTCGCTCAGCCCTCCGCGCGATAGTTCGGCGCTTCCCGTGTGATCGCCACGTCGTGCACATGGGATTCGCGAAGCCCCGCGCCGGTAATGCGCCGGAACCTCGCATTGGTCTGCAGGTCAGGCACCGTCGCGCAGCCCGTGTAGCCCATCGCGGCGCGCAGCCCGCCGACCATCTGGTGCACCACCGTGCCCACCGGGCCCTTGTATCCCACGCGGCCCTCGATGCCTTCCGGCACCAGCTTCAGCGTGTCCTGCACCTCGGCCTGGAAGTAGCGGTCCGCCGAACCGCGGGCCATCGCGCCCAGGCTGCCCATGCCGCGATACGACTTGTAGGAGCGGCCCTGGTAGAGGAACACCTCGCCCGGCGCTTCGTCGGTGCCGGCGAAGACGCTGCCCATCATGGCGCAATCCGCGCCGGCGGCGATCGCCTTGGCCAGGTCGCCCGAGGTGCGGATGCCGCCATCGGCGATCACCGGCACGCCCTTCTCCCGCGCCGCGGCGGAGCTTTCCATTACCGCGGTCAGCTGCGGCACGCCGACGCCGGCGACGATGCGCGTGGTGCAGATCGACCCCGGGCCGATGCCGACCTTCACTGCGTCCGCGCCGGCCTCGATCAGCGCCAACGCGCCTTCAGGCGTGGCGACATTGCCTGCGACCACCTGGACGGAATTGGACAGGCGCTTGATGCGCTCCACCGCCTCCATCACGCCGCCCGAATGGCCATGGGCGGTATCGACCACCACCACATCGACCTCGGCGGCGATCAGCAGTTCCGCACGGCGGAAGCCGTCCTCCCCCACCCCGGTCGCGGCACCGACGCGCAGGCGGCCCATGGCGTCCTTCACCGCGTTGGGATTGGCCTGCGCCTTGTCCATGTCCTTGACGGTCACCAGGCCGACGCAGCGATAGGCGTCGTCCACCACCAGCAGCTTCTCGATGCGATGCTTGTGCAGCAGGGCGCGGGCTTCGTCGGGGCGCACCTCGGGGCTGGTGGTGATCAGGTTCTCCCGCGTCATCAGTTCATAGACACGCAGGTTGGGGTCGGTGGCGAAACGCACGTCGCGGTTGGTGACGATGCCCACCAGGCGGCCCGACCCGCGCTCGACCACCGGGATGCCGCTGATGCGGTAGCGGTCCTGCAGGGCGCGGACCTCGGCCAGCGTCTGGTCGGGATGGACCGTCAGCGGGTTCACCACCATGCCCGATTCGAACTTCTTGACCTGGCGGACCTGGGCGGCCTGTTCCTCGGGCGTCAGGTTCTTGTGGATGACGCCGATGCCGCCGGCCTGGGCCATGGCGATGGCCATGTTGCCCTCCGTGACCGTGTCCATCGCCGCGGAGATCAGCGGGATGTTCAGCGCGATCTCCCGCGTCATGCGGGTGCGCGTGTCGGTGTGGGAGGGCAGCACCGTGGAATAGGCCGGCACCAGCAACACGTCGTCGAAGGCGTAGGCCTCCTCGATCATGCGCATGCCGCGGCGGGGGGTGTCGTTCGTGCTGTCGGGAGCCATGGGGGACCTTTCAACGATCCTAACCTTGGCGGCCCTCCTTAATCGCGGGGGGCGGGTTGGGCAAGCGGCGGTTATGTGGCGGCAGCGATGCAGCGGCCGCCGATCGACAGGACCGGGCGCGGGAGAGAATGCGGGGGCGACGCCGCCTCGGGGGGTGCGGGCATTCCCCCCGAAGCCGCGGCCAGGGCTCACCGGGCCGGGCGCACGCCCATGGCGATGGTGCGTTCATCCATGCGCGGGTCATGGGTCAGGCCGCGCCGGACGGCCCAGGTGTTCACATACTGGATCAACTGGATCAGCGGTTCCTCCTGCGCATAGAGGGCGACCGCCTCATGCCAGATCGCCTCGCGCCGTTCATCGTCGAGGGTGGCGGAACCGCGCGCGGCCAGTTCGTCGAAGGCCGGGCCGGAGAAGCGGGCGTTGTTGTTCGCACCGGTCAGCAACTGACGGTTGTTGGTCGCCAGGGTGTTGATCAGGAAGTTCGACCCCTCGCCGGTCGAACTGCCCCAGGCGGCCATCTGCATGGCGTATTCGATGCGCGCGCGGCGGGGGACGAAGGCAGTCCAGGGCAGGGCCTCGACCTGCACGCGAACGCCGATGCGGGTCCACATCTGGGCGATCGCCTGGGTCAGGCGGGCATCGTTGGGCCAGCGGTCGTTCGGCGTGTGGACGGTGACGCGGAAGCCGTTGGCATAGCCGGCCTCGGCCAGCAGGCGGCGGGCGCCGTCGGGGTCGAAGGCGCGCGGGCGGATGTTCGCATTGTAGCCGAAGGCACCTTCGGGCAGCCATTGCGCGGTGGCCGTCGCGGCACCTTCCATGACCTGTTCCACCAGCGCCTGGCGGTTGATCGCCATCGACAGGGCGCGACGGACGCGTACGTCCTTGAAGGGGTTCACCGGCAGCGGCGTGCCGGCATTGTCCGTGATCAGCGGGGTGCCGCCGTCGCGGGTGTAGTCGGGCGCCATGTAGACGGTGCGGGTGCTGGCGATCTCGGTGACCGTCACGCGCGGTTCGCGGCGCAGCCGGGCGAGGTCGGAGGTGGGCACCTGCTCGATCAGGTCGAGGTCGCCGGCGAGCAGCGCCGCCGTCCGCGCGGCGTCGTTGCTGACGATGCGGTAGTTCACGCGGGCCCAGGGTTCGGCGCCGGCGAAATAGGCGTCATTGCGGGCGAGTTCGATGCGGTCCCCGGAGCGGTAGGAGACCAGGCGATAGGGGCCGGTGCCGACCGCCGCGCGGCCGGTGTTGTAGTCCTCGGAGGACGCGCCCTCGGCGGCGTGGCGCGCGATGATGGAGACCGAGGCAAGATCCAGCGGCATCAGCGGATGCGGCCGCGCGGTGTGCAGGCGCAGCGTGTACTGGTCCACCACCTCGACCCGGGTGATGGCGCGCAGGAAGCCGCCGAAGCCGCCGGGGCTGTTGGGCACGTTGGGGACGCGGGCGAAGGTGAAGACCACGTCGTCGGCGGTGAAGGGGCGGCCATCGTGCCAGGTCACGCCCTCGCGCAGCTTGAATTCCCAGACGGTGTCGGACACGACGCGCCAGGACGCAGCGAGCGAGGGATGCGGGCGCGCCCGGCCATCGCGTTCCACCAGGCGGTCGAAGATATGCATGGTCAGCGCGTTGTTCGGCCCGACATTGTGGAAATGCGGGTCGATGGTGGTGACCGGGGCGGCGGAGCCGATGGTCAGCGTCTGCGCCCGGGCGGGCGCGGCGGCGAGCACGGCGGCAAGGCCCAAGGCGGCGACGAACGGGGCGGCGGTGATGGGGGTCCGGCGGGGCATGGTGGTCTTCTCCGTATCCTCTGCCCGGCGTCTGGGGCCGGGTCTTGGCGGCATGCTGACACGGATGGCGGCGATGCATAGCCTGCGGATGCGGTGGGAAGGCGAGAAGAGGACGACGCGGGCGGCGAACCGGGCGACACCCGGCGCTTCAGCATCGTCCATGCGTCGCGACGTGTCGGTTTCGGACAAAATACCGGACCGCAGAATCCGTGCGTGCCGACTTGCTCCCCTTGGAAAGCGGCGGGCGGATGCGAGGCTTCAAAGAGCGCGTGACGGCATAGGCCGACAAGGACATTAATCCTATAACCACACGTCGTCTTTGTCCAGTCACTTGAGGCGCCAAGGCAGGCGGGTGTGCTCGCCGGGTTTTGCACCCAGGACGCAGGCGCATGGGATGCCAGGTAAGATTGCGGTTTCGGTGATCAGCGGCGCTCACGCCCGCCACTTCCCCCGGACATCGCGATCCCTCACCGACCACCCGAGCACCAATCCACAATCGCTAGGAAGGGAGGGGGATTCGGGGGCAGAGCCTCTGCGTAACGCCCCTCAAACGGCCTTCACCACCCGCCCTCGCGCATCATGCAGCGTCAACACCGCCAGCGCCGCGCTCACGCTGATCATCCCGACGGTGATGAAGGCTGGCCCGTAGCTGCCGGCCACGTCCCGCCACACGCCGCCCATGGCGGCTGACACGGCGCTGCCAAGCTGATGGGCGGCGAAGGCCCAGCCGAAGACGATGGCGGCTTTCTCCGGGCCGAAGTGCAGGGCCGCGAGCTTCACGGTGGGCGGGACGGTCGCGACGTAGTCCAGGCCGAAGAAGATCGCGAAGAGGGTCAGCGAGTAAAGGTCGAAGCTGCTGAAGGGCAGCCAGATCAGAGAGAGGCCGCGCAGGCCATAGTACCAGCCGAGCAGGGCGCGGTTGTCGAAGCGGTCGGACAGCCAGCCGGACGCGACCGTGCCCATGAAGTTGAAGATCCCCATCATGGCGAGGAAGGAGGCGGCGGTGACGGCGGACACGCCCATGTCGCCGCAGAAGGGGATGAAGTGCTGATTGACGATGCCGGTGGAGGACAGGCCGCAGATGAAGAAGGTGCCGGCGAGGACCCAGAACACCCGGTTGCGCAGGGATTCGCCGAGGACCGACAGGCTGAGAGTGACGATGTTGGCGGCGGCGGGCACGGTGGGGGGTGTGATCGCCTTGGCGCCGTAGGGTGGCAGGTTCACCTGGGCGGGCCAGTCCCGGGCGAGCAGCAGGTATAGCGTGACGCAGATGGCGAGCCCGATGATCGCGGGCAGGATGGCCATGCGCCAGCCGTAGTTGGCGGCAAGTGCGGCGGCGGCCGGCAGGAAAGTGAGCTGCCCGGCGGCGAAGGCCGCGGTGAGCATGCCCATCACCAGGCCGCGGCGCTCGGCGAACCAGCGGTTGGCGACGGTGGCGGACAGCACCAGGGCGACCATGCCGGCGGCGCCGCCGAGGGCGGCGAGGCAGGTCCAAACCTGCCAGGGTTCGGTGACCTGCGTCAGGCCGATGACGGCGATGACGGCGATGGTGGCGGCGGTCGAGACGACGCGGCGCAGGCCGTGGCGGATCATGAGCGCGCCGGCGAAGGGGGCCATCAGGGCGAACAGGCAGAACATGACGCCCATCGCGCCAGAGACAGCGCCGCGGCCCCAGCCGAATTCCTCGGTCATCGGCACCAGCAGGACGCCGGGCAGGCTGACGGCGGCGGAGGTGCAGACGGACACGAGGAAGGTGAGGGCGACCATCACCCAGCCGTAGTGGATGCCGTGGCGGGCGAGGCGCGTGGCGAGATGGGTAGCGAGCATGGCGACGGCGCTTCCAGCGTTTGGTGGAAGGGGACGCCGATCGCAGCGGGCCCGCAAGGCCATAATCTGGACTGCCGCCCGTACCGGCGGGGCGATGGGCCGCGTCGTCTCACTGGAGCGACGGCCCGACCGACCGAAAGTGCAGGAACCTGAGTTTCCTGCCGGGTTGCAGGGTGGGGGCACATAACCGCTATACCGAACGCGCCTCGACCCGCCATAAGCGCAGGCGCTGCGTGGCTTGAGTGCCCGTTTGCAAGTCCAAGAGCGGGGACGTCCAAGCGACGATCCCACTTCGTGGCGATCACGCTACCAACTTCGGAGTGACCGATGCGATGCGCACATGGCTCCGGTCAACACGGATCGGGCACGCCGATGCAGGACGCCCGCGGTGTTGTGGACAGGCTCTGCATTCGGCCGGACGCCTCGACCTGACAGGCCGAACGGGCCCTGCCCGGCGCCGCGCCTTCGCGGGCTGATCAGCGCAGCCCGGGAACCTGCCGCCGCAGTTGCCGCAGTTGCTGCAACAGCGCCGCCGCCTCGCGGTCCTGCGGATTGGCCTGCACCGCCTGGGCTGCCAGCCGCTCGGCCTCGGTGATGTTGCCGCGGTCGCGTTCCAGGCTCGCCAAGGCGACCAGCAGGTCGCGCTGGCCGGGGTGGCGCAGCAGGGCGGCGCGCAGCGTCTCCATGGCCTCGGGCCCGCGGCCGAGGTCGTTCAGCGCGATGGCGTAGACATAGGCGTAGCGCGGCCGGTCCGGTGCCAGTGCCGCGGCGCGACCCAGCGGGCCGAGCGAGTCCGGCGCCCGGCCGGCGCGCACCCGCGTCAGGCCCAGCGCGTGGTATGCCTCCGCACTGTCGGGATGGGCGGCGATACCGCGGTTCAGCAGCGCTTCCGCCGCATCGAAGCGCCGTCGGCGATTCTCGAAATCCGCCATGTTCACCAGCGCCGGCAGGAAGCCGGGGTCCAGGCGCAGCGCGTCGCGATAGGCCGCCTCGGCCGCCGCCGCATCCCCGCGTGCGGCGAACAGCCCGGCGAGGTTCACATGCGATTCCGGGCGTTCGGCGGCGACGCGCTCGCTGGCGAGCAGTTCATCCCAGGCGCGGGCGAAATCGGCGCGCGAGGCTTCGGGGATGGCCTGCGGCGGGATCGGGGCGAGGATGCGCGCTGCCTCGATGCGCACCAGCCGTGTCGGGTCCGCCAGCAGCGACAAGGCATGCTGGCGGTTGCGCGGATCAATGCCGGCCAGTGCGCGCAGCGCGGCGGCACGCACCAGCGGGTCCGGATCGCGCAGCGACAGCACGATGGCCTGGGCGGCGTCGTTGCCGGCCGGTGCAGGCAGCAGGGTAAGGGCGGTGGCGCGCAGGATTGCCGGCTCCGCCTGGTTCTGCGCCAGGGCGGCGAGCGCGGGCACCGCACCGGGATCGCCGCGCCGGCCCGCGGCGATGGCCAACGCCGGATGCGGCGTCTGCCGCCGCGTCGGCCCGAACCAACCGCGGATCTGCTGCGCCGCCCAGGCCGGCTGGCGACCCACATGGCAGGTGGTGCAGGCATCCGGCGCGCCGATGGTGGTTGCGATATCGGGGCGCGGGACGCGGAAGCCGTGATCGCGCCGGCCATCCACGCCCATATAGGTGACCTGCGGCATGTGGCAGGACGCGCATTGCGCGCCCGCGCTGCCCTGCGGGTGGTGATGATGGTCCGCTGTGTCGAAGCGCGCGGGCAGGTGGCATTGCGCGCAGACGGCGTTGCCTTCGGCGCGCAGGCGCTGGCTGTGCGGGTCGTGGCAATCGGCGCAGACCACGCCGGCACGCTGCATGCGGCTTTGGGCGAAGCTTCCCCATTCGAAGACCTCGCCGTCGATCTGGCCATCGGCGTGGTACAGGCCGCGATCGAGCAGCGCTGGCGCGTGGGTGTCGAGAAAACGCGCGCCCGGCAGCGGATCCGCGGTGATGGGCCGCGCGCGAGCATGGCAGGGGGCGCAGATCTCGGCCTGAGCCTCCGCCTGGCGCGGCGGGCCCTCCCAATGCGCGATGCCGCGCGGGTCTGCCTCCGAAAAGCGCCAGGCACCGCCCGATGCATCACGCAGTGCGACCTCGAGCCCGAGTAAAGGCGCCTCCGGGCGCGGATCGGCCTGCGCCCAGGCGACATGCGCGGCACCCCGCCCATGGCAGGATTCGCAACCGACGCTGATCTCGGTCCATGTCGTGTCGTAGCGGTCGGTGGCGGCGTCATAGCCGCGCTGCACGCCGGTGGAATGGCAGGCGGCGCACATGAAGTTCCAATTCTGGTCGCGTCCGGTCCAGTGCAACGGGTCGCCCGCATGCAGGGATTCGTTGGGCAGCAGGTGATACCAGCGCTGGCCGCCGGCCTCGCGCGGTCGCGTGTCCCAGGCCCAGGGCAGCGCCTGGCGGCGGCCATCGGGGAACAGCACCAGATACTGCTGCAGCGGATCGACGCCGAAGGTCTCGGTCACGGTGACATCGGTGGTCACGCCGCCGGGTCCGTCGGTGCGGACGATGAAGCGGTCGCCGTCACGGCGGAAGGTGGCGCTGCGATCGCGATCGGTGACCGTCACGCCGGAAAAGTCGCCGAGCACCGTCTGCGGCGTCGCCGCCGCCATCGCGCGGGCGTGGTCACTGTCTTGCCAGGCGGCCGCCTGCGGCGCGTGGCAGGTGGCACAGGTGGCGGAGCCGACGAAGCCCTCGGCGGCGCGCTGATGGGCCTGGACGGGCGCGGCGATGCGGAAGCCGGCGCCCTGGCCCGACAGGATGGCGGCAATCGCGAAGCACAGCACCACCCCACCCAGCATGGCGAGGGCGGCCAGGACACGCTGCGTCGCGGTCATGCGCCCGGGAAGATCCGCAGCCAATCATCCTTCATCGAGATAACCTTCCAGCCCGCGGCCGGGGCGAGGGTCAGCCCGCGATCCAGCCGCCCGATATGCGTATCCCGATCATAGGCATATTCGCGCACCGCGTCGTCATGGTGGACGAGCAGGCCAAGCCGCTGGCCTGGGCTGGTGGTGGTGTATTGCAGCATCTCGACATCGCCATCGGAATTGCCGAAGGCGAGGATGGGACGACGACCGATGAAGCGACCGATGCCGACCGGCTTGCCGGGGCCGTCATCCACCGCATCGATGGCCGGCAGGCGGAACAGTTCGGAGGTCCCGTCGGGCAGCAGGCGGAATTCGGTTCTGATGGTCGATCCCACCACGCGGTCGAGCGCGACGTCGTAGGTCGGCCGGCTGAAGGCGCGGACGAAGTCCTGCCCGCCGCCGGTGACGATCCATACCGCGAAGCCTTGCTGCCGCAGCAGCCGCATCACCTCCAGCATCGGCTGGTAGATCAGTTGCGTGTAGGGGCGGTTGAAGCGCGGGTGGCGCGCCGTCGCGAGCCATCGCGTGACGATCCCGTTGAAGGCCTGCTGGGACATGCCGGCATGGGTGATGCCGATGATCTCGGCGAGGGCGCGCTCGCCGCCGGCCATCAGCGTGCGCATGTCGCCTTCGATCGCGGCCTTGAAGGGCTGCCGTTCGGCCAGGGATGCGTCGCTGCGCGCCATCTCCTTCAGCCGGTCGATGGCGAAGACGAACTGCGTATAGAGCGGCTGTTCGACCCACAGCGTGCCGTCATTGTCGAAGACGGCGACGCGGTCGGCGGGGGCGACGAAATCGGGCGTGCCGGGCTGCGCGGCGCGGCGGATCGCGGCAAGGATGGCGCGCTTGGTCGGGCTGTCGCGCCAGGACGGGAGTGGGTCGCGCGTGGTCTGTGCCTCGGCCGCGGGAGCCGCGGTCAGTGCAAGGGTCATCGCGGCAAGCGATCGGCGTGCGAAGGCCATGGGTGCAAGGGTCATGTCGGCGCCCTCCGATGCGATGTGACTGCGGTTGCCGTTGCGGCCAGCCTCGCCGAAATCCGGCCTGAAACAAAACCGCCGGTGCTCATGCGGCACCGGCGGCCTTGCTTGTCGAAGTCGGGCGAGGACTAGTTGCTCCGGCCGCGCGCCGCGGCGATGGCGGCTTCGATCTGCGCCCGCACCACCTCCATGTTGAAGGAGGCGCCACGCTGCATCGGCGGGTATTCGACGAAGGATTGCGCGTAGCGCGCCACCTCCTGCTGGACGAAGACGAAGCGCCAGAAATTGTCCAGGAAGAAGGAGTAGAAATTCAGCGAGCCCTGCGCGCCGCTCGGCAGGCCCATCCGCTCGAACGGGTCGAGGCGGAGGTTGACGATGATCGGCCAATCCACCCGCACCGTGCCGCCGAGCCAGCCCTGCGGCTGGTCGATGAAGCGGTACTTGTAGTCGTTGATCCGCACCGCACCGAGCGTGCTCTCGGTGAAGTAGAAGATCTCGTTGCGCGCGGACGGCCCCTGCCCGGTCAGCATCCGGGTCTGGTCGTAGCCATCGAGGAAGTTGCGGTAGGTGCGCCCGCCCAGATCGACGCCGGCGCGCAGCTGGTCGCGGATGTTCGGGTTGCCCGCGGCGGTGAGCAGCGTCGGCAGCCAGTCGAGCCCAGACATGATGCCGTTCTGCACCGTGCCCGGTGCCACGCGGCCCGGCCAGCGGATGATCATCGGCACGCGGAAGCCGCCTTCCAGCGCCTGGCCCTTGCCGCCGGCGAAGGGGGTGTTGCCGCCATCGGGCCAAGTGAAGTTTTCAGCACCGTTGTCGGTGGTGAAGACGACGATGGTGTTCCGGTCCAGCCCACGGGTCCGCAGGTGATTCATCACCGCGCCGATATTGTCGTCCATCTGCGCCATGCCGGCTTCCTGGATGGACCAGCCATTCTCGCCATTCCGCCGCGCCTGGTATTCCGGCGACAGATGCGTCTGGACGTGCATCCGCGTGGGATTCATCCAGACGAAGAACGGCTTGTTCGCCGCCACCGACTGATCGATGAAGCGGATCACGTTGTCGCGGATGACCTCGTCGAAGGTCTCCATGTTGTACTGGATGCCTGGGCGCGGATGCGGCGGCAGCGGCCCTTCATCGACGATGCGCTGGCGTCCGATGCGGCCCCAGCGGGGCTGTTCGGTCGCGTCGTCCACATCGGTCGCGAAGGACCGCACCAAGTTGCGCGGGCCGACCTGGTTGAGCAGCGCCGGCGGATAGTTCGGCGAGAACGGGTCCTGCATGGCATCGAGGTGATAGAGGTAGCCGAAAAACTCATCGAAGCCATGCAGCGTCGGCAGGAACTGGTTGAGATCGCCGAGGTGATTCTTGCCGAACTGGCCGGTCGCATAGCCCTGCGCGCGCAGCGCGGTCGCGACTGTCACCGCCTCTGCCGGGATGCCAAGGGTCGATCCGGCCTGGCCGACCGTGGTCAGGCCGGTGCGGATCGGCAGCATGCCGGTGATGAAATTGGCACGGCCGGCGGTGCAGGAGGCTTCCGCGTAATAGTCGGTGAACATCATCCCCTCGGCCGCGAGCTGGTCGAGGTTGGGAGTCCGCCCGGCCATCAGGCCACGATGGTAGGCGCCGATGTTCCACATGCCGATATCGTCGCCCATGATGAACAGGATGTTCGGGCGGGCGGCGGCCGGCTGGGCTGGTGCTGCAGGCTGAGTTGGCGTCGCCGGTTGCGCGGCCAGCGGACCGGCCACGATGAGCGCGGCGATGGCACCGAATACGCCCGCCACCCATCGGCGGGATGCCGTGTGTTGCTGCATCTTCGCAGATCCTCCCCAGGGACAGGGCCACAACGACCGTTGTCCGACCGTATCATGGTGCCTGGGGCAAGGCGGGGCGCCTATGCAGAATTCGTCGCATTCTCAACTGACGCACTGTTGAACACCCAGGATGCTGACTACTGCATGAATCGGCATGCCAGACTGCGAATTCTCAGGCCGTTTCGCGACGCAGCGTATGGGACGGGCTCTCCCCGAACACGTCGCGGTAGGCGACGGCGAAGCGCCCCAGTTCCCAGAAGCCCCACGCAAGCGCGATCTGCGACACCGTCGCCTCACGCGGATTGGCCGATTCCAATGCGCGTCGCGCACCCCATAGCCGCCGCAGGCGCAGATATCGGTTGGGCGTCTGGCCGAAGGCCTGCAGGAACAGTCTCTCCAGCAACTTGGTCGAGCAGCCGCCGACGGTGCAGAGTTCGGCGAGCGCGATCGGGCGCGCCGCATTGTCCTCGATGAAGGGCATGACCTTGCGCATGATGGCGTGATGCCGGCGATCGACCAGGCTTTCGCGATCGGGCGTCACGCTCAGCAACGCATCAAGCAGGGCCTCGCCGATCTGCTCGTCGAGCGCCTGGCTCGCGGCGGGGCGCGTCAGTACATCAGGGGCGCCGGTCGCCAGCCCCAGGCCATCCCGTTGCAGGCGCGCCAGCCGCGCGAATGCCGCGGGGGACGGGCGTATGACATCGGCGTCACCGAGAAGCGAATGCAGGCTCCGCCGTCGCAGCACCTCCGCCCGATGTGCGAGTTCGGCGACGGGAATGGACAGGGATCGCCACATCGATTGTCCCTCCGAACGGTCATCCACCGGCGCGCCGCGGCGCCCGATCGCGATGGTTCCTGGTTCCGCCGGCTTGCCATTGCGTAGATTGGGGGGCTCATCGGCATGTTTCAGCCGGAAGAATATCCGCTCGGGCGTTGCCTCGCAGGTGAACCGGCGCGCCAACGTCTCCTCGCTCATGGACATGTGGATGTCCGGGAGCGTAACCAGGGTCAGGCGCGCACGATACGGTCCGGATCGATCAGGCCTGACCCGGCCGTGGATATTGTGAATGCGCGTCGCATAGGCATCAGGATCGTCGAAGCACCAGATGCGGCTGCCCGATGGCATGACCAGGCTCCCAGGACGATACGGAACTAGAACATGGTTCCACGCTGGCGACCAGCCTGGGTTGGTTCGTCCGGCATCCCGCTGCAGCGATGGAGACGCGACCGTGCAGGATCCGACATTCGGCGTGTTCGGGATCGTCGCGGCGCTGGCCGCGTTGCTGGTCGCATCGCCCCAGCCGCGCGCGGAAACGCCCACACACACCGAGCCCGCGCATGCCGAAGGCCTGCCGCGGCTTGACCTGTTCGACGGGCGCTTCACCCTGCTGCCCACCGCGCGTCTCGACCTCGATGCGGGGTCCTTCGCCGGGCAGGATGTGCGGCCGGGCTTCCAGAGCAACGTCAATATCCGCCGTGGGCGGATCGGCCTGGAAGCCACCCTGCTGCGGGATATCGATATCGTCTTCCAATGGGAATTCGCCCCTGCCGCGCCGGGGGACCAGCCGCTTGGCGGCCGGCTCTACGAATTGCAGATGGCCTATCGCGGCATCGAGGGCACCACCCTGCGCGCCGGCGCCTTCACGCCGCTGCATACGCTGGATTTCTCCAGCAGCTCCTTCACCCTGCCCTTCCTCGAACGCGCTTCGATCAGCGAACTGGCGGCGAGCATCGCCTCCGGCACCAGCCGCATCGCCGCGGGCGCCGAGCTGCGCGGCGAGACCTGGTTCGCCAGTGCCTATGCCACCGAGGGCGTGGCCGGCACGCCGAATGACGACGCGCAGCGCGGCGTGGCCGGGCGTGCCGCGCTGCAACCCTTCGATGGCATCCTGCGTGCGCAGATCGGCATCAACGGCGCGATGCAATTCCATCCGGGCACGCGATCGGACGAAAGCGTGCGGCTGCGGGACTACCCGGAGCTTCGCATCTCGCCCAACCGCTTCCTCGACACGAAATCGATCCCCGCCGGGCAGGCCTGGGCCGTGGGGCCGGAGCTATCGGGCATGGTCGGGCCGCTGCATTATGCGGCGGAATACCAGGCGATTGGCGTCGAGGCCGATAGCGGGCCGGCGCGGCGCTTCTCCGGCTGGTATGCGGCGGCCTCCTGGCCGTTGGTCGGCGCGCCGCGGCGCTGGGACGCGCTGCGCGGCAGCTGGGCGAAGCCTGAGACGGCGCGCCTCGACCCTGCCGCCGGCGAATGGGGCTGGCTGGAACTCGCCGGGCGCTACAGCCGCGCCGACCTCAATGACGGGCCGACGCGCGGCGGGGCGCAGTCAATCTGGACTGCGGCGCTGAACTGGTATCCGGCCGAACAGGTCCGGGTGTCGATGCAGGTCGAGGTCGGGCAGATCACCGGCAACGGGCCCGACCGGCCGTTCCAGGCGGTGGGATGGCGGCTGTCGGTCGCACCGTGACGGGGCGCGGGCTTCGCGGGATCGATCCGGTTGTCGCGGCTGTCCTACGGCGCATCTTCCGATAGGGACGACGTTCTCCTCCCCCGACCCTCCTTCAATCCGCGCGCGTCGCCAGCAGTCCCGCCAGCGCCATCTCCGCCGGGCCGGGCTGCAGCGCGACATCGATCGCCGCCACCCCATCCGGCAGGTCCAGCAGCAATGCGCCATCCGCTTCGGTCGCCGGCAGCGAAGTGGCATGTCCCGCCTGCAGTGCCTGAATCCTGCACGGCGCCGTCGCCACGCCGGGCAGCGGCATGGCGGCGATCCGCCAGCGGCCGGGCGACAACCCCTCAATGCGGCCGGTCGCGACCGGATCGTCGCCCTGCCCGGCCGCGATCCAGATGGCGGCGAGCCCGCCCGGCATCAGCCGCGCCATCGCGTGCGGCTGGGCGTAGGTCATGTCGTCGGGGTCGAGGGCGCGGGTTTCCCGCCCGGCGATGCGGTTGGCCTGCGCGGCCAGGTGCGGCAGGCGGAGGGCCCGGCCGCGCAGGGGCCGTTCGGTCCAGACCGCGCCATTGGGCAGGGCCTCGCGCTGCCACAGGAACCGGCGGCGATAGGCCGGCTTGGGCGCGCCGGCGGTATGCAGCAGCCAGCCGCAGCGCCAATCGGCCAGGTGGCTGCCATTGGCGATCAGGTTGAATTCCGGGGTCAGCCGGTGCAGCGGCGCGCCCAGCCGCCGCAGCGCCGCGTTCACCGTGTCCTGTTCGGGAATGCGCCCACCGATGGTGCCGTGCGACAGCGCCGCCAGCACACCCAGATGGGCGCGCGAGAGCACCATCATGCCGGCATTGACGTAGTGCTGCGGCGGGAAGGGTGCGACGCCGTGCAGCGCGACGAGGTCTTCGACGATGCCGGCGCGCTGGTAGTGCTCGCCTTCGGGATAGGCGCCGATCGCGTCGGGCGGGACGATGCCGAACAGGTCCGGCGCGTGCGGCCGGATCAGGATGTCGGCGTCGAGCATGATGATGCGGTCATGGGCCATGGCGACATCGACCGCGAGCGACTTCAGGCTGGTGGAGGGGAGGCCGCGCCCGTCGCGCAGGATGTGCAGCGTGGCGCCGATGGCGGCGGCATAGGCGGCGACGGAGGGGCCGGTGATCTCCCATTCCGCGCCGACCTGGTCGCCCACGACAAGCACGACCACGGCGTGGTCGCCGCGCGGCCAGGAGGTGGGGATCGCGGTGTGGTGGCGGGGGCGCAGCGCGGTGAGGGTGGCGCCGTGGTCCAGCACATCGAAGACCGGGCGCAGGGTGTCGAGGTCGCTGGCCGGCTGGGCTGCGATGAGCAACAGGCCGCCAGGCGCCAGGGCGCGCAGCGCGGCGCGCGCGGCCCAGGCGCGGGTGGGGCCGGGCAGCAGGATCACATCCGGACGCAGGCCCTGCAGCGCGGGGCGCAGCAGGGGGTGTGCCCAGCCCTCGGGGGGGGGTTCGAAGGGCGGCAGGGCGCGCAGATGCAGGCAGGGGTCCTGCGGCAGGGTGGCGAGGAGCGGGGCGATGGCAGCCTCCGACGGCTCGATGCCCATCACCCAGTCGGGGGTGCCGTGGCGGGCGGCGGCGAGCAGCGTGGCGAGGTGGGGGCCGGCCTCCCAGGCCAGGAAGCGGCGGGCGGCGGGGGCGTGGCGGGCAAGCAGTGCGGCGAGTTCGGCCGGGTCGGGCGGCGGGGTCAACGGGGCGCCGGGGCGTGGGGGGTGGGTTGTGGGTGACGGGTGGGGGGGCGCTGCCCCTCCAAGCCACCCCGCCAGGGACCAACGGGTCCCTGGACCGCGGGGCATTGGCGCTGGGCTTGGCTGGGCGGCCGGGTGGTGGGTGGCTCAGCGCCGGGGATCATGCGGGCCCGCGCCCGGACGATACGGCCCGATCCGGTTGTCCAACGCACGGTGACGGTGTCCAGAAGGTCACCGGCCTTTGGTGGGTTTAAGGCGTGATCGCCGCAGGTGGCCTCACCGGAGGCGTGAATCAAACGATCAAACAACGGCATGGAGCGGGAGGCGTGAGCACGAGTGAACGGATCCTGCTCCGGCGGCATTGCCGCCAAGGTCCGGGGATGGGCAAGGCCCCTCCCCGCGCGCCGGCTTCGGGCCGGGAGCCGGCACCGCGTCGCGGGAACCGCCGCCCGGCACCGGCGACCATCGGTCAACCCTGGCGTTCGACCATCAGCTTCTTGATCTCGCCGATCGCCTGCGCCGGGTTCAGGCCCTTCGGGCAGGTCCGGGTGCAGTTCATGATGGTGTGGCAGCGATACAGCTTGAACGGGTCTTCCAGAGCATCGAGCCGTTCCCCGGTCGCTTCGTCGCGGCTGTCGGCGATCCAGCGATAGGCCTGCAGCAGCACGGCCGGGCCAAGGTAGCGGTCGCCGTTCCACCAGTAGGACGGGCAAGCGGTCGAGCAGCAGAAGCACAGGATGCATTCCCACAGCCCGTCGAGCTTCGCGCGTTCTTCCTTGGATTGCAGGCGCTCGCCATCAGGCGGCGGGGGGGTGTCGGCCTTCAGCCAGGGCTCGACGGAGCGCAGCTGGGCGTAGATCTGCGACAGGTCCGGCACCAAGTCCTTCACCACCGGCATGTGCGGCAGCGGGGAGATGCGGCAATCGCCGGTCACTTCCTCGATCGGCTTGAGGCAGGCCAGCGTGTTCAGCCCGTCGATGTTCATCGCGCAGGACCCGCAGATCCCTTCGCGGCAGGACCGCCGGAAGGTCAGCGACGTGTCCACCTCATTCTTGATCTTGATGAGGGCGTCGAGGACCATCGGCCCGCACTGGTCGAGGTCGATCTCATAGGTGTCGGTGCGCGGATTGGCACCGCCATCCGGATCCCAGCGATAGATCTTGAACGACTTGACGTTCTTCGACCCGGCGGGGGCGGCATAGGTGCGGCCTTCGCCGACGGTGGAGTTCTTCGGAAGCGTGAAGGTGGCCATCGCTCAATCCTCTTTTGGCCGGCCGATTCACGCCTCCGGGCCTTGCGGCCCTCCGACGGTCGGACGGCCTGATCCTCAGTACACGCGCGGCTTCGGCGGGAAGACCTGCACTTCGTTGGTCAGCGTGCGCATCTTCACGTCGCGGTAGTCGAGCTTCACGCCGTACTTGTCATCGACGCGCGCCAGGGTGTGCTTCATCCAGTTCACGTCGTCGCGGTCGGGGTGGTCCTCATGGGAATGGGCACCGCGGCTTTCGTGGCGCGCATCGGCACCATGGATCGTGGTCAGCGCATTGCCGATCAGGTTGTCCAGTTCCAGCGCTTCCATCAGGTCGCTGTTCCAGATCAGGGAACGGTCGGCGATTTTGATGTCGCCGTAGCCGGCAGCGACCTTGTCCATCTTCTCCACACCCTCCTTCAGGAGTTCCGTGGTGCGGAAGACGGCGGCGTGGGTCTGCATGGCGCGCTGCATGGTCAGGCGCAGCTCGGACACCGAGGTGTCGCCCTTCGCATTGCGCACGCGGTCGAAGCGGTCGAGCGATGCCTCGCCGGCCTTGGGCGGCAGCGGCGCCTGGGTCGCGCCGGCCTTGATCGTCTCGGAGGCGCGATGGGCGGCGGCGCGGCCGAACACCACGAGGTCGAGCAGCGAATTGGTGCCGAGGCGGTTCGCGCCGTGCACGGACACGCAGGCGGCCTCGCCCACCGCCATCAGGCCGGGCACGACCTTGTCCTGGTCCTTCGACGTCGCGGCCAGCACCTCGCAGTGAATGTTCGTGGGGATGCCGCCCATGTTGTAGTGGACGGTCGGCAGCATCGGGATCGGCTCCTTCGTCACGTCCACGCCGGCGAAGATCTTCGCCGTCTCGGAAATGCCGGGGAGGCGTTCATGCAGGATGTCCGCGCCCAGGTGTTCCAGGTGCAGGTGGATGTGGTCCTTGTGCGGGCCGACGCCACGGCCCTCGCGGATCTCCATCGACATGGCGCGGGAGACGACGTCGCGCGAGGCGAGGTCCTTCGCCGTCGGCGCATAGCGCTCCATGAAGCGCTCGCCCTCGGAGTTGGTGAGGTAGCCGCCTTCGCCGCGCGCCCCTTCCGTCACCAGGCAGCCGGAGCCGTAGATGCCGGTCGGGTGGAACTGCACGAACTCATTGTCCTGCAGCGGCAGGCCGGCGCGCAGCGCCATGCCGCCACCATCGCCCGTGCAGGTATGGGCGGAGGTGCAGGAGAAGTACGCGCGGCCATAGCCGCCAGTCGCCAGCACCACGGTCTGCGCGCGGAAGCGGTGCATGGAACCGTCTTCGAGGTTCCAGGCCATGACGCCGCGGCAGGCGCCCTCATCGTCCATGATGAGGTCGAGGGCGAAATACTCGACGAAGAACTCGCAGTTATGCTTCAGCGATTGCTGGTACAGCGTGTGCAGGATGGCGTGGCCGGTGCGGTCGGCGGCGGCGCAGGCCCGCATGGCGGGTTCCTTGCCGTAGTGCGTCATGTGGCCGCCGAAGGGGCGCTGGTAGATCTTGCCGTCTTCCGTGCGGCTGAACGGCACGCCGTAGTGTTCGAGCTCGATGATCGCGGGCACCGCCTCGCGGCACATGTATTCGATGGCGTCCTGGTCGCCCAGCCAGTCCGACCCCTTCACGGTGTCGTACATGTGCCAGCGCCAGTCATCCTCGCCCATGTTGCCGAGCGCGGCACCGACGCCGCCCTGCGCGGCGACGGTGTGCGACCGCGTGGGGAAGACCTTGGTGATGCAGGCGGTCTTGAGGCCGGCGGCACCCATGCCGAAGGTCGCCCGCAGCCCCGCCCCGCCCGCGCCGACGACGACGACGTCGTAGGTGTGGTCCACGATGCGGTAGGCGCCGTTGGAAGGCTTGCTGATCGCGTTCATCGCATCCGTCTCATCTGTCCGCGGGGCGGGGTGGAACGCCCCGCTTGCCGCCATCCGTCAGTCGTCAGTCGTCCAGTTGGGCCGCTTCCGCGACTTCGCCAGGGGTTGGTCAGACCGCAATCCGCAGCACGGCGAGCGTCGCCGACAGCCACAGCAGGAAGCACGCGCCCTTGACCGCGAGCAGCGAGCCGACCTTGGCCACCTCGCCGCGCACATAGTCCTCGACCACTTCCTGCAGGCCATAGGCGGTGTGGTGGAAGGCGGCGGCGAGGAACGCCAGCAGCAGCACGGTGTTGAACGGCCGGCCGATCCAGTTTGTCGCCTGCAGCCAGGTGGCGTCCGGCATGCGGGCCAGCCCGAACACCAGCCAGATGGTCAGCGGCAGAAGCGCCATGGAGGTGACGCGCTGCATCCACCAGTGATGCGTGCCGCCCTTGGCGGCGCCAAGGCCGCGCACACGGCCGAGCGGGGAACGAAGGGTGCGTATCGTCGGCGCGGCCATCGGCGTCAGATCCAGGTGATGAGCAGGATGAGCCAGGTCAGCGCGGTCAGCGCCGCGGTGCCGATCAGCACCCCCCGGCCGGTCAGGTAGGTGGTCGGCAGGTCGAAGCCGCGCCCGCTGTCCCAATACAGGTGCCGCAGCCCGTTCAGCGTGTGGTACCAGGCGACCGCGGTCAGACCGAGCAGCCCGATCACGCCGATGAAGGACCCGAAGAACCACATCGCGCCGTTGTAGGAGGCTTCGCCCGAGGCGGTCGCGACCAGCCACCAGACCAGGAACACCAGACCGATCGACCAGAGCACGCCGGTGATGCGGTGGGTGATGGACAGCGCCGAGGTCATCTGCAGCATGTCATAGGCCTGCAGGTGCGGCGACAGCGGACGGCGGACGAGGCTGCCATCCGTCCGGCGGCCGACCATCACGGCCTCCCGCGCGTCGGTGATCTTCGACATGGGTCGGTCAACTCCAGTGGGCCGCTTGCCCCGATCCCCGAGCCGGGGGCCGGCCTTGTCACGCGCTCTTGTATGGTGCGGCGCGGGACAGCGTCAAATCGGCGGCAGCGTGCGTCGCGGCGCGCTGCATCATTTGCGAAAAATTCGCAACAACTGTCGTTTCAGCTGCTCATTGCCGCGGCGTTGACGATGCCCACGGCGATCGACACCCCGGCCTTCACGATCGCACCCGCGGCCTCGTTGCGCTGTTCCATCGCGTCCCGCCAGCCGGGCCCGAGCACGCGCACCACGACGAAGAAGCACAGTAGCTGCGCGATCACCGCAACCACGCCCCAGACCGCCGCATCCAGCAGGTTCGCGGAATTCGACACCGAGGCCCCGATCGGGATCGCCATGCCGACCAGCGCGCCCACCAGCGCGATCGCCGCCGCGGTGTTGCCCTGGCGGATCAGCGCGACCTCATCCTGCGGGGTGATGCGGCAATAGGCCCAGCCGCCCAGCCAGACCAGAGCGATGCCTGCAATGAAATGGGTGAGGAATCCCGGCAGGGTCGCGAGACTGGTCATGGCGTTCTCCTTCGGCGAACCGACATCATTGGCGCGATGCCCGGCATCGGGCCAGGAGCGCAAAGCGCGACCGCGCCCAGACCGCCCGCGGCCCCGACGCACCAGCGCAGGGCGCGAAGGCAAGCCGTGCGGATGCACGGCGCCCGCCGTCTGAGGGACGCGAGAAGAACGGAGCGCAAAGCGCGACCGCGCCTAGCCGGCCCGCGGCCGCCGACGCGCCAGCGCGGGGCGCGAAGCCAGGCCGGGCGGATGTGCGGCGCCCGCCGTTTGCGGGCCTAATCAAAATAATGCGGCACGAAGCGACTCGAATCGCGGGTCACCGGCGTCGCATCCTCGCGAATGCCGAGCCCGGCGGGCTCGCCGGCGACGATCCATGACCCGAGCACCGGATACCGCCCGGCGAAGCAGGGCAGTTCGGCATATTCCTGCCAGACCCGCGGCTGGTCGCCATAGGGGCCATCGGTCTCGATTCCCGGGGCGGAGATGTTGGCCCCTTCCCGGCCCCACAGCGGCTTGGATATCTCGGGCCGGCCGGTCTTGCCCGGTTCCAGATGCGCCGCCAGCAGGTTCGGATGGTCCGGGTTCAGGTGCCACAGCAGGGATAGGAACGCCTTGCTGGACGGGATCAGCCGCCAGGCGGGTTCGATCCAGCGGGTCGGCGCCTTGGGGATATTGGCGCCGAAACCCTCCCGCAGCAGCCAGTCCCAGGGATACAGCTTGAACATCGCGGCGATCGGCGCCTCATCCAGGTCGGTGAAATCCCGCCCGTTCCAGCCGATCTGTTCCATCGTCAGGAAGGGTGCTGCGAGCCCGGCCTGCATCGCGGTGTCGCGCAAATAGTCGACCGTGCCGCGATCCTCGACGCTCTCGTCGGCGCAGCAGAAGTGCACGGCAGGCGACAGTCCCATCGCGCCCCAGGCCGCGATCAGCTTCTCATGCAGGGAATTGAACTGGTCGTGCAGTTCGGGCCCGCGCCCGTCGTCGAGGCATTGCAGCCATTCCCACTGCACCACCGCGGCCTCGAACAGCGCGGTCGGCGTGTCGGCGTTGTATTCCAGCAGCTTCGGCGCGCCGCTGCCGCCGTCCCAGCGCAGGTCAAGCCGGCCATAGAGCGAGGGCTCCTGCCTTTCCCAAGACCGCGTGGCGATGCGCCAGGCGCCATCGGGAATGCCGAGCGGGCCGCCGAGGCCGCTGCGCACCGCGTAGTCCACCGCGGCGCGGCTGATGCGCTCGATCTCGGCGGTGGCGGCCTCGAGCGTGTCGATCTCGGCCTCGGTGAAGCGGTAGCAGGCGGTTTCGTCCCAATAGGGCTCGCCGCCGACATCGGCGAAGGAGAAGCCCATGCGCCGGGCGCGGTCCCGGCGGTCGGGGCGGGGGTCGAGGCTGCGTCGCTCCACCCGGTCAGGATCCGGAGGAGGAATGCGCGCTGGAGCCGAAGCCACCGCGCGAGGACACCGAGGTCGCCCCGCCGCGGAAGCCGTTCGAGGCGACCAGCGCCGCCCCGCCCGTGCTGCCGGAGGAGCGTCCGCTCCGCCCGACGAACCACGATCCGCCATGATACGGCGACCCGGCGGAGGAGGAGGTCCGCGCCGCCGCGCAGATCTGCTCGGCATCAGGTCGGTTCTGGGCGCGCGCTTCCTGGCATTCGCGCTGCCGGTTCTCCCGGCCCGAGCCCGGGCCCATGAGCATGGCGGCACCGCCCAGCATCACGCCGCCGCCCAGCAGCACCAGGGTTATCGTTTGAGCCATCCGCATGAAGCGAATGTTAGGCCGCCGGGACGTTGACGGGAAAGCATCGTGCGCTCAGCGTGTGACCGATTTCACAGGCCAGGGTGGAACCATGCCCGCCGAAACCTCCGCGCCCGCCGGTATCGGCCAGGATGCACGCATCATCACATTGATCGGGACAGGGCATTTCCTGTCCCATTTCTATGTGCTGACGCTGCCGCCGCTGTTCCTGTTCTGGCAGGCGGAATTCAACGTCTCCTTCGCCGAGCTGGGACTGGCCGTCGCGCTGATGTCGGGCACGACGGCGCTGCTGCAGACCCCGGTCGGCTTCTGGGTGGACAAGCACGGCGCCCGTGCCTTCCTGGTGGGCGGCACGCTGCTGATGGCGCTGTCCATGTCGGCCATGGCCTTCGCGCCCGGCATCTGGGCGATCTGGCTATTCGCCATCCTGTCCGGCGTCGGCAATTCGGTGATCCACCCGGCGGATTACGCCATCCTGGCCGGGTCGATCGACAAGACCCGCATGGGCCGCGCCTTCGCGCTGCATACCTTCACCGGCAATCTCGGCTTCGCCCTCGCCCCCCCTGTCGTCGCGCTGCTGGCGGCCACCATGGGCTGGCGCATGGCGCTGCTGCTGGTCGGACTGTTGGGCGTGCCGGTCGTCATCGCCATCCTGCTGCAGAGCCGCATCCTGCGCGACCAGCCCAAGGCGAAGAAGGCCGAGGGCGGGCCGAGCGGGCGTGAATTGCTGCTCTCCCGCCCCATCCTGCTGTTCTTCGGCTTCTTCATGCTGTCGTCGATGGCCGGTTCGGGCATCCAGTCCTGGGTCATCACCGTGCTGGGCAAGCTGTGGGGCACGCCGGTCGCCGTCGCGTCCATGGTGCTCACCGGCTACATGATCGGTGCCACGTCGGGCACGCTGGTCGGCGGCTGGGTGGCGGACAAGTCGAAGCGCAACCTGATCGGCTTCGTCGTCGTGCTGACCTGTTTTTCCATGGCGACGATCCTCGCCCTGGGGCTGCTGCCGATGCCCGAATTCCTGCTACCGATCGTGGGCTTCCTCGGCGGGCTGGCGATGGGCGCATCGCGCACGCCGCGCGACGTGATGCTGAAGGACGCCTCGCCTCCGGGCGAGATCGGCAAGGTGTTCGGCTTCGTCTCCTCCGGCCTGCCGCTCGGCGGCGCGATCACACCAGTGCCGCTCGGCTTCCTGATCGACATGGGATACCCGATGCTAGTGCTGCCGGTGGTGGCGACGCTGCTCGGGCTGTCGCTGCTCTGCGCGGGTTCGGCGCAGTCCGAAGCGCGCAGCCGACAGGCGGCGCCGGCCCCGGCGGAGTGAGGGCGGGGCGGCGGGGGACAGGCCAGAGAGGGGCGTCGCCCCTCTCCGGACCTCACCCGACCAGGGGCCAACGGGCCCCTGGACCGCGGGGATTTGGTGCCGGGCAAAAGGGGCGTGCTCGGTCGCTTCGGCTCCTGCGCCGCGAGGATGTTCCTGCAGTCCTGCGCAAGGGACATTTGGCAACGTCGAACCACAGCGGCGCCCGGCGCCATGGATCGGCATTCCAAAGGCCCCCTGGCCTTTGGTGGGGTGAGGTCTGGAGAGGGGCAAGGCCCCTCTCCAGTCCACCCCCACGGCGCAACCCCGCGCCGATGGGGCAAGGCCCCGCAATCCATCGTCCGCACCCTCACGCAGCGCCGTGATCGTCTTCGACGACCTCCTCCTCGCCCTCACCTGGCTCGCCGTCGCGGTGCTGGCGGTGGCGGGAGCTCTGACGGCATCGCGCAAGCAGCTCGACCCGGTGGGCTTCATGCTGGTGGCCTGCCTCTGCGCCTTCGGCGGCGGCACGGTGCGCGACGTCATCCTGAACCAGCCGGTCTTCTGGCTGGCGGTGCCGGGAATGGTGGCGCTGGCGGCGGGCCTGGCGCTGCTCGTATTCTTCACCGCGCACCTGCTGGAACGGCGCTTCGTCGTGCTGCTCTGGGCCGATGCCGTCGGGCTCGGGCTGTTCGCGGTGCTGGGGGCGGAGGCGGCGCAGCGCGCCGGCGTCGCACCCTGGGCGGCGATCCTGATGGGCACGATCACGGCGACAGCGGGCGGCATCCTGCGCGACATCATCTGCGCCGAGGTGCCGCTGGTGCTGCGGCGGGAGATCTATGCCACCGCCGCCGCGCTGGGCGCGGCCGTCTTCATCCTGGCACAGGGTGCGGGGGCGGGGCGCACGTTGGCGATCTCGCTCGGCGTGCTGGTCGGGTTCGGGGCACGGGCGGCGGCGATCCTCGGCGGCTGGTCGCTGCCGACCTACCGGGCGCGGCCCGGCCGCGACTACCCGGACGGGCGATGACCCAGCCGGTGCTGGCGGTGCTGCTGACGCTGGGGGCGGGGCTGCTCTACACGCTCGGCTACGCGATCGCGAAGATCCTGTCGGGCAGCCTCGATCCGGTGCAGATCACCTTCCTGCGTTCGGTGCTGGTGCTGGCGGGGGCGGCGCTGTGGCTGCCGCGACTGGCCGACCCGGCGGGCGCGCTGCGGCGACTGATCCGGCCCCCGCAGGCGATGGGCCAGCGGCTGGCCGCCGGCATGCTGATCCTGTCCACCACGCTGGCCGTGCTGGGCTATTCGCTGGTGCCGGTGACGGAGGCCTCGGCGCTGGGCTTCACCGCGCCGATCATCCTGGTGCTGCTCGGCGCCCTGGTGCTGCGGGAGACGGTGACGCCGCGGCGCTGGGTGGCGCTGGGCTTCGGCTTCGCGGGGATGCTTGCGGTGGTGCGTCCAGGCGGGGAGCTGTTCACCTGGGCGGCCGCGGTGCCGGTCTCGGCGGCGCTGTCCTATGCGCTGTACCAGGTGATGACGCGGCGCATCCGCGGCGTGGCCGATGAATGGGATGCGACACTGCAGGGCGCGCTGGCGGGGGTGGTGCTGCTGGCGCCGGTGATGCCATGGCTGTGGCGGGTGCCGGATATCGCGGCGCTGGCGCTGGTCGGGCTGTATGCGGCGGTGCAAACGGCGGCACTGCTGTGCATCGCCGGCGCGGTGCGGCGGGCGGAGGTGTCGGGCCTCGCACCCTGGCATTATTCGCGCATCGTCTTCGCGCTGCTGCTGGATGCGCTGCTGTTCGCGCGGGTGCCGGGCGCCTGGGCGCTGCTGGGCTGTGCGCTGATCGCCGTGGGCGGGCTGGTGCTGGCCTGGCCGCGCCGGGCCGGCTGACGGGCGCGAAGGCGCTCTTTCGCTCGCGCCTGATCAGGCACTCGCCCGCACCCCGCCCGGCCACCGGAGGATCGTATCCTGGATGGGTGGCCAGGCGGGCCGATGCCGCCCGATCGACATGCCCGCTATAGGAAGCCGACCGGGTCCACATCCACCTGCACGCGGACATCGTTCGGCACGGCGACCTTCGCCAGCCAGTCCTGCAGCAGCGGCTGCACGGCAATGTCGCGCCGCGTCTTCAGCAGCAGGCGGCGCCGATGCCGCCCGCGCAGGATGGCGAGCGGCGCGGGCGCGGGGCCGAGCACCTCCACCCCCTCCCCGCCCGGTGCAGCGAGGCCGAGATCGCGCGCGGCGCGGTCGGCGGCGCGTTCGTCCTCGCTGCTGACGATCAGTGCGGCGAGGCGGCCGAAGGGCGGCCAGTGGCCGGGACGGCGGTCATCCGCCTCGGCGGCCATGAAAGCGTCGACGTCGCCGGACACCAGCGCCTGCATCACCGGATGCTCGGGCGCGAAGGATTGCAGCAGGACGTGGCCGCGATGTTCCTCCCGCCCTGCCCGGCCGGCGACCTGATGAAGCAGTTGGAAGGTGCGTTCCGCCGCGCGCAGGTCGCCGCCCGCCAGCCCCAGATCGGCATCGA
Source organism: Roseomonas sp. CAU 1739 (assembly GCF_039839775.1). Classification (NCBI taxonomy): domain Bacteria; kingdom Pseudomonadati; phylum Pseudomonadota; class Alphaproteobacteria; order Acetobacterales; family Roseomonadaceae; genus Roseomonas; species Roseomonas sp. CAU 1739. Next base: position 86,136 of record NZ_JBDOQQ010000014.1, on the reverse strand, counting down.
CCACGCCCACAAGCGTCAGATGCGGGAAATGCCAGCCCTTGGCGACGATCTGCGTGCCGATGATGAGGTCCACCTCGCGCCGCTGGATCGACTGCGCGGCGGCGGAAGCGGCGGCCGGGCCGGGGATGGTGTCGGAGGCCATGACCAGCCGCCGCGCCTCGGGCCACAGGGCGGTGGCTTCCTCCAGCACCCGTTCGACCCCCGGGCCGATCGGCACGGTGGAATGGGCGGCGCCGCATTGCGGGCAGGATTCGGGCGGGGCTTCGACATAGCCGCAATGGTGGCATTGCAGCCGGCGCTGGGCGCGGTGCTCGACCAGCCAGGCGGTGCAGTTCGGGCAGCGCAGCCGGTGGCCGCAGGCGCGGCACAGCGTCATCGGTGCATAGCCGCGGCGGTTCAGGAACAGCATCGCCTGTTCGCCGCGCGCCAGGGTTTCGGTCACTGCGGCAACCAAGGGCGGGCTGAGGAAGCGACCGCGTTCAGGCGGCGTGCGGCGCAGGTCGATCAGCGCGACATCGGGCATGTCCGCCCCGCCGTGACGCGCCGGCAGATGCACGCTGGCGTAGCGCCCCGTCGCCGCATTGGTGGTGCTTTCCAACGACGGCGTCGCACTCGCCAGCACGCAGGCGGCGGCGGACAGCCGGGCGCGCACCACCGCCATGTCGCGCGCGTGGTAGACGACGCCTTCCTCCTGCTTGAAGGCCGTCTCGTGTTCCTCGTCGATCACGATCAGGCCAAGATCGGGGAAGGGCAGGAACAACGCGGAACGCGCACCGACCAGCACCGGCGCCTCGCCTTCCGCCACCGCGCGCCAGGTCTCGCGGCGCGTGCGGGAGGTCAGTTCGGAATGCCATAGGGCCGGAGCCGTCCCGAAGCGGGCGCGGAAACGGTCGAGCCATTGGGCGGAGAGCGCAATCTCGGGCAGCAGCACAAGCGCTTGGCGGCCCTGGCGCAGGGCCTCGGCGACGGCTTCGAAATAGACCTCGGTCTTGCCGGAGCCGGTCACGCCGGTCAGCAGCGTGGTCGAGAAGGCGCGGCGGGCCACCGCCTCGCGCAGCGCGGCCGCGGCAATCGCCTGTTCCGGGCCGAGGGCCGGGCCGGGATGCGCCGGGTCGGGTGCCGCGAAGTCCGGCCGGCGCGGCAGCAAGGCGGGTTCGATCAGCCCGGCATCGGCCATGCCGCGCAGGATGGCGGATGCCACGCCGGCGGCCTCGGCGATCGCGCCGCCGGCGCGCGCCGTGCCATCGGCCAGCAGGTCCAGCACGCGGCGGCGCGGCGGGGTGATGCGCGCACCCTCCGGCGGATGCGACGCCCTGCGCCAGCCGGCCTGGGGCGCGCGGGGTTCCAATGCGGAGGGCGAACTCATCGCCATGCGCAGCACCGCGCCGGGCGGGCTCAGCGTATAGGCGGCGACCCAGTCCACGAACTGCCGCAGCGTCGCCGTCATCGGCGGCACGTCGAGCACCTGTTCCACGCTGCGCAGGCGGGATTCCGCCAGGGTGGGGTCGGGCGTGCCGTCCCACACCACCCCGATCGCCTGGCGCCGGCCGAGCGGGACGATCACGAAGGACCCGGGCGGCACCGGCGGTCCGGCCGGCGCGCGATAGTCATAGGCGTTGCCCAGCGGCAGAGGCAGCAGCACGCGCAGTCGTGGCGTCGGCGCAACAAGCCCCGCACTGTCATCCGGCTGTAGTTTTTTTGCATGCACCATCGACTACACTGTGATCCCGAGCACGGCCATCATTCCGCCTGCGCTGCAATCTGCCCCTGGAAGGTTTCTCAGCATGAAGTTCTTCGTCGATACCGCCGAGGTTGCCGACATACGGTCCCTTGCCGAAGCCGGCCTCGTGGATGGTGTGACCACCAACCCCTCGCTGATCGCGAAGTCCGGCCGCGACATGAAGACCGTCATTGCGGAGATTTGTGCCATCACGCCAGGGCCCGTCAGCGCCGAGGTCACCGCCACCGATGCCGCCGGCATGCTTGCCGAAGGCCGCGTGCTGCGTGCCATCGCGCCGAATGTCTGCGTGAAGGTGCCGCTGACCGAAGCCGGCCTCGTCGCCTGCCGCACGCTGACCGGCGAGGGTGCCCTGGTCAACGTCACGCTGTGCTTTTCGGCGGCCCAGGCGCTGCTGGCCGCCAAGGCGGGTGCCACCTTCATCTCTCCCTTCGTCGGCCGGCTCGATGACATCGCGACGGACGGGATGCGGCTGATCGCGGATATCGTCCAGATCTACCGTAACTACCCCGCGCTGAAGACCGAAGTGCTTGTGGCCTCGGTGCGCCACCCGATCCACCTGATCGAATCGGCAAAGCTTGGTGCCCATGTCGCAACCCTTCCGCCTTCGGTCATCCGCATGCTGCTGAAGCATCCGCTGACCGATCGCGGCCTGGAGGCCTTCCTGGCCGACTGGAACAAGACGGGACAATCCATCCTATGAGCGCGCACCTCCCCCTCCCGGCTGACCCGTCCACGGATCTCCAGGCGGAGGAGGTCGAAGCCTTCCTTCGGGCGCATCCCGCATTCCTGTCCGAGCGTCCGGACATCTATCGCGTGCTGGTGCCGCCGCGGCGCCTGTACGGCGAGAACCTGGCCGATCACATGGCGGCGATGCTGGCAACCGAGCGCAATCGCGCCCGCGCCATGGAAGCCGAGGTGCGCGAGGCGCTCGAAGCCGGACGCGCCGGGGCGGGCCTCGCGGTGCGCGTGCGCCTGGCGGTATTGGCGCTGATGCGCGCGCCGGACGTGATGGAAGCGGTGACGCAGGAAATCCCCGCCCTGCTCGGCGTCGAGACCTGCACCCTGGCGGTCGAGCCCGGCGGCGGGCCGCACAATTTGCCCCTCGGCATGCTGCGCCTGCCGCGCGGGGCGGTGGCCCGCCTGGTCGGCCATGGCCGCGATGCCGTGGTGCGAGCCGCGCCGACCGATGTCGAATTGCTGCATGCCGAGGCGGCGCCGCTGGTGGTGCGCGACGCCCTGGCCCGCGTGCCGCTGCCGATCGGCCCGCCGGCGCTGATCGCGGTCGGCGCACGCGACCCGGCCGCGCTGCCGATGCGCCAGACCATTGCCCTGCTCGCCTTCCTCGGGCGCGCTGTCGCGGCCGCGCTGTCGCGGTGACGCGCAGGGGGCGGGGCGCGCCGGGGGCGGCTTTGTCACGTTGGAGGGGCTCTGCCCCTCCAAGCCACCCCGCCAGGGACCAACGGGTCCCTGGACCGCGGGTATATGGTATCGGGCGTGGCAGGCGGTCCGGAACGACGATACATGCGGTGGGCGCGACGCCCGGACAGGCTTCCCGTTCCTGGGCACAGAGCATCCCGATATCCTTCGCGCCGCCCGACCTGCCCCACGCCAAGTCGAGGTTTCCAAAGGCCTTAAGCCTTTGGTGGGGTGGTCTGGAGGGGCAAAGCCCCTCCATCCTGGCGCGCATCGGCACAACACCATGACGGCCGATCAGGCGCGCATCGCCTGGCTCGACTGGCTGGCGCGTGAACGTCGCGCCAGCGCCAATACGCTCGAAGCCTATGGCCATGACGTCACCGGATTTCTTGGCTTCCTGACGCGACATCTGGGCGGCGAGGTCGATCTCGGAGCCCTTGGAGCGCTGCGCCCGGCGGATCTGCGCGGCTTCCTCGCCGAACGCGCCATGGAGGGGGATTCCACCGCGACGCGGGCGCGGCGGCTGGCGGCGATCCGCGGTTTCCTGCGGTATCTGACGCGGCACCACGGCATGGCGGCGCTGCCGCTCGGCGCCATTCGCGGGCCGCGGCCGAAGCCGCCCATCCCGCGCGCGCTGACGCCGGACCAGGCGCGGGCGGTCGCGCATGAGGTCGGGGAGGTGCACAGCCTTGGCCGGCACGAAAGGCCCGAGATGCAGGCGGCGCGCGACACCGCGCTGTTCGCGCTGCTGTATGGCGCCGGGCTGCGCATCGGGGAGGCGCTGTCGCTCGATATGCGCGACGCGCCGCTGCCGGGCCGCGACGGCGCGCTGCGCGTCATCGGCAAGGGGTCGAAGGAAAGGCTCGTGCCGGTGCTGCCGGCGGTGCGCGCGGCGGTGGCGGAATACCTGCGCCATCGCGGGCCCGGGGATGCGGGCGACCCGCTTTTCCTCGGCGCGCGCGGCAAGCGGCTGGACGCGGCAGTGGCGCAGAAGTCGCTTCGGGACTTCCGACGCCTGGCCGGGCTGCCGGAACACGCGACACCGCATGCACTGCGGCATTCCTTCGCGACGCATCTGCTCGGCGCGGGGGCGGATTTGCGCGCCATCCAGGAATTGCTGGGCCATGCCAGCCTGTCGACGACGCAGCGCTACACGGCCGTGGATGCGGCAGGGCTGCTGGCGACGTGGAAGAAGGCGCATCCGCGCGCGGACTGAACGCCCCGCTGTTCGGTTCCAGCGCCAGCATGCATGATTGCCACCCGTGAAGCGCCCGGCGCGAGGCGCGCGGCTGGATGGTGGCGTGATGTTCGAAGCGGCCGAGCTGGACCACAAGGTAGCCAAGGCGGACTACAAGCGGGAGGAGGCAGAGCTTCGCCGCGCCTTGCTGGAGGCGCAGCGCACGCTCGGCGAACACGGCCGCTTCCCGGTGCTGGTGCTGATCGCCGGTGTCGAGGGCGCGGGGAAAAGCGAGACGGTCCATCTGCTGAACGAATGGATGGACCCGCGCTTCATCGAGGTCACGGGCTTCGCCCTGCCGACCGAGGAGGAGGCCGCGCATCCGCCGATGTGGCGCTTCTGGAAGGCGCTGCCGCCCAAGGGCCGCATCGGCGTCTTCTTCGGCGCCTGGCAGACCGTGCCGATCCTCGAACGCGTGCTCGGCAAGCTGGGCGCCGGCGGCTTCGCAGCGCGGATGGAGGAGATCATGCGCCTGGAGCGCATGCTTGCCGCCGAGGGCGTGCTGCTGATCAAGTACTGGTTCCATTTGTCCAAGGCGCAGCAGAAGAAGCGCATCAAGGCGCTGGAGAAGGACCGCGAGACGTCCTGGAAGGTCAGCCGCTACGACCGCACGCTGTTCGAGCACTACGACGAGTTCATCGCGGTCTGCGAGCCCTTTCTGCGCGAGACCTCGACCGGCGAAGCGCCCTGGACGGTGGTGCCGGCGGCGGATGACCGGTATCGCGCGCTGTTCGTCGGGCGGCATCTGCTCGGCGCGCTGCAGGCGCGTCTGGATGCGCCCAAGGCGGCGGCGCAGGCGCCGACGGTGGCTGCATCCCCACCGCCCGACAAGGTCAACATCATCCGCGCCCTGACGCTGAAGCAGGAGATGTCGCGCGAGGATTACGAGAAGGAGTTGGTCGAGGCGCAGGGCCGGCTTGCCCGCGCGACGCGGCACAAGCGCTACGGGAAGATCAGCGTCATCGCGGTGTTCGAGGGCAATGACGCAGCCGGCAAGGGTGGCGCGGTCCGAAGGCTCGGTGCGGCGCTCGACCCGCGCGCCTATCGCATCGTGCCGGTCGCGGCGCCGACCGAGGAGGAACGCGCGCAACCCTATCTGTGGCGCTTCTGGCGGCACGTGCCGCGGCCGGGGCGGCTGACGGTGTTCGACCGGTCCTGGTATGGGCGCGTGCTGGTCGAACGCGTGGAAGGCTTCGCCGCCGAGCACGACTGGCGCCGCGCCTATGGCGAGATCAACGATTTCGAGGAACAGCTCGCCAACCATGGCGCGGTGGTCGCAAAGTTCTGGCTGGCGATCAGCAAGGACGAGCAGCACCGCCGCTTCAAGGAACGCGAGGCGACGCCCTTCAAGCAGCACAAGATCACCGCCGAGGACTGGCGCAACCGCGAGAAGTGGGATGTCTACGAGGACGCGGTCTGCGAGATGGTCGAACGCACCTCGACCAGCCTCGCACCCTGGACGCTGGTGGAAGCGGACAACAAGCTGCATGCGCGGGTGAAGGTGATCTCGACACTGGCCGACAGGGTGGAGGCGGCGTTGCGGCGGTAGGGCAGGTCGTCATCGGCGCGAAGGTCGGGCGGGAGAGTTGGAGGGGCGTTGCCCCTCCAAGCCACCCCACCAGGGGCCAGCGGGCCCCTGGACCGCGGGGGTTTGGTGCCGGGCCGTGGGGGTGTTCATTGTTTGGGGCCGCGTGCCGTGCCCGGCGCCGCGAGGTGTTTCCGCCGTCCTGCGCATGGGGCGTTTCCCCAGGACGAGCGACAGCCACGCCCAACGCCAAGTCGAGGTTTCCAAAGGCCTTAAGCCTTTGGTGGGGTGAGGTTCGGAGAGGGGCAAAGCCCCTCTCCGAGACACCGCGCCATACCCGCGCCTGTGGTTCCGGCCCGCCGTGACACATCATCACTCCAGCGCACCGCGCCGCGCGGCGTTGGCGGCATCATGCGCGGCACGGATCGGCGCCACCAACCGCCGGCCGCGTGTCGCCGCCAGCACGATGGCGACGGCCGTGTCCAGCGCGACACGATGGCCGATCGAGACATAGAGCGGCTTGGCACCGCGCCGCGTGCGCAGCACGGTGCCGATGCGCTGCCCTTTCCAGACCAGCGGCACGCAGTCGCCCGGTTCCGGCCCGGGTTCGCCTTCACCCACCAGACGCGACTTGGCCACACCGATGGTCGGCACGCCGAGAATCAGGCCGAGATGGCAGGCGAGGCCGAGGCCGCGTGGATGCGCCATGCCCTGCCCATCCACCAGGATGACATCGGGCTTCACCGCGAGCCGCGCCCAGGCCGCGCGCAGCGCAGGCACCTCGCGAAAGCCGAGATAGCCCGGGACGTAGGGAAAGTCGGCGATGCGCGTCTCGGTCGCGACGGCGCGCGCCGCGTCGGTGGTGGCGTCCAGCGTCACGAGCGCCGCGTGCACGCGCTTCGTCGGATCGAAGCGCGTGTTGGAGACATCGGCGCCGCCGATCAGCGCGATGCGCGCCGGCAGCGCATCCTGCGTCACGACCTGCGTGGCCATCTCGGCCTGGGCGGCGCGGGCCGCGGCGATGTCCTTCGGGTGGAGCCAGTGCGGCGGCAGATCCGGATCCATGCCCGACCCTGCCACGCCGCGCCGGGCTTCAGAACAGGCTGCCGCGATAGACCAGCCGCGCGAGGATGGAGTGGCTGGTGCCGAGCTGCGGCCCTTCCTCGGTGAGCTGCCGCGCATACTGGTAGCCGAGATCGATGCCGAAGCCGCGGCCGAGGTCGCGCCCGACCGAGACCTCGATCCAGTTCTCGTTCGGCACCGGCTCGATGCTGCGCTTCCGCTGCCATTGCTGCCAGGCGAGACTGGCGCGCCAGGGCCCGATGCTGTGCCGCACGCCGATGGTGAAGAAGGTCTGGCGCTCGGACAGCGTCGTGCTCGTCATGCTGTCGATTGCCGTGCCGGTGGCGGGATCGGTGCTGGTGGTCGGCACCTCGATGCGCGGGCGGCCGCCGGCGTTGCGGAACTGCACGCCCTCGGCGAACAGCATGGTGGATTGCTCGGCGTTCCAGCGGTGGTCGTAGAACAGGCTCGCCGCATAGCCCCATTCGCGCGCCGTGCCATCGGTGCCCGGCGCCTGCGACAGCACGGCGAAATGATAGGAGAAGCCTTCCAGCCCAGGGATGTTCTCGCCATCCAGCGCGAGGGCGAAGCTGTCGAAACTGCCGTCATTGCCCGGCCCGCCCTGCCGCGCGGTGTTGCGGCTGTAGCGTTCGTAGCGCGGGTTGCAGCAGGACCGCGGCGTGATCAGGGTGGTCGAGAGGAACGAGCGGTCGAGCGCATAGACGAACCCCGTCACCTCATGCGTGCCGAAGCGCGGATCGTCGAGCCAGGTCCAACTGGAGTTCACGCCGAGCAATTGGTTGAACAGATAGGCTTCGTGCGCCCGCACCGGGACCAGGATGCCGGGGAAGTCATGATAGCCGCGGCCGAAGGGTGCCACGAAGGTGCCGGCGCGCAGCGCGAGATCGGGATCGGGTTTCCATTCGGCATGGAACTGTTCGATGAACAGCGCCTGGCGGCGGAAGCCGATGATGCCGCCATCGGGGAAGCCGCCGGTGGAATCGCCCTCCCCGATCGGTTCGGTGGCGAGGCCGAGCTGGATCGAGAAGTTCTCCGTCAGCGCCAGGGCGAAGTCGATGTCGCCGAACAGGAAGACGCTGCCGCCGCGCCGCGTCGGGTCGGTCGAGGACGGCGTGCCGACGCCGATCAGCGCCATGTCGATTTCGTTGGTAAGCTGCGGGAAGCGCACCTGGGCCGCGGCGGACGGGCTGGCTTCGGGCGGCGCATCCTGCGCGAAGGCCGGCGCGGCCAGGGCGATCAGGGCCGCGACAAGGGCGCGCTTCACGCCGCACCCGCACGCATCGCCGGCACCAGCAGGCCGATGTTGTGGCGGAACATGGCCTCATAGGTCGCGGCCGGGCCGCCGGGTGCCGACAGCGCATCGGCATAGAGCCGCCCGCCCACCGGTACTCCGATCTCGGCGGCGATGCGCCGCAGCGTGGCGGGATTGGTCATGTTCTCCATGAAGATAGCGGTTATGTTCTGTTCGCGCATCAGACGGATCAGCCGCGCCACCTCGGCGGCGGAGGGCTCGGCCTCGGTCGAAACACCCTGTGGGGAGAGGAATTCGATGCCGTAGGCAGCGGCGAAGTAGCCGAAGGCATCGTGGCTGGTGACGACGCGACGGCGGTTGCCGGGCACGGTTGCGACCTGCGCGCGCACCCAGGCATCGAGCGCGGCGAGGCGGGAGGCAAAGGCTTCGGCATTGCGGCGATAGGTCGCCTCGCCATCCGGGTCGGCGGCAACGAGCGCGGCGGTGATGTTGCGCAGATAGACCTGGCCGAGGCGCAGATCCTGCCAGGCATGCGGGTCCGGCACGCTGTTCGGGCCGAGGCTGTGAGACCGCCGACGGCCGGTGACGCCATGGTCGTGGGCATCGGCCGCCATGGCGCGCGGCGTGATGCCATCGGTTGCGGTGGCGACGGGGCCGCGAAAGCCCGCGGCACGAACCAGCCGGTCCATCCAGGCATCGAAGCCGAGGCCATTGCGCACCACCACCTGCGCCTGCCGCAGCGCGGCGACGTCGGAGGGGCGCGGCTGGAAGCCATGGGCATCGACATCGGGCCCGGCGATGACGCGCAAGGCCACGCGGTCCCCGGCGATCTGCGTGACCATGTCGCCCAGGATCGAGAAGGAGGCGACAACCGGCAGCCGGTCCGGCTGCGCCCCGGCGGGACGGGCGGCGAGCAGCGCCGGCAGGGCGAGGAGGGATCGGCGGTTCACGGCGGGCGACACCTGGGATGTTATACCATAACGTTGCCATCGCACTGAAAGGTGCGCAAGGCCCGTCCCTGCCGATCGTCAGCCCTTGCCGAACAGCCTCCGCAGCCAGCCGAACACGCCGCCGCCGCTGCCGGGGTCGCGACGCCGATGCGTTGCATGCGGCCGGCGCGCGGGTGGCGGCAGGGCGGATGCGACGGTGTGGCGGCCGGCATCCCGCGCAGCCGCAAGGCGACGTTCCAGGGCGATGACGTGGCCGACCGCCTCCGGCGGGGACAGCATGGCGAGCTCGGCGGCCGTCGCCTCGGCATCCTCCCAGGATTCGGCGCGGCGCAGCGCGTCGATCACGCGCACGGTCTGCTCGGCATCGAGCGGCGGGCCGGAGCGCCACAGGGCGACGGCCTCCTGCCGCCAGGCGCGGGCGAGGTCCGGCTTGGCGGCATCATCGGCAACCCAGGCGGCCTGCAGCGTGGCTTCGGCAGCGGCGTGCAGCGCGCCGGTTTCTTCCAGCACATGGGCCCAGGCGAGGAAGCGACGGGCCAGCGGCGGGTGGCCGCCATCCTGGATGAGCGCCCGGAACGGCGCGGCGGAGACCGCCGCGGCGGCACCCGGATGCGCGCGAGCGATCGCCGGGGCGGCATAGTGGCAATGCGGGCATTGCTGCAGCCAGCGCGTCATGGTCGAGCGCACCGGCTCGCCCGGGCGCAGGTCGAGGTCGGGAGCTTGTTCGGGCGGCGGCGGGCGGAACGGGGGTTGCCGGCTTTCGCGGCCGCAGACGCCACAGGCAACCTGGCCTGCGGTGGCGGAACGCGGCGGGGCGGAGGGCGTCTCGGCCATGGAAACGTCATGTTAGACCAGAATGATCGCGGCCGGTATCGGGTCGCTCGGTCATTCGGTCGGTGCCGGTTCCGTGATCGCGATGCCCCGCTTGGCGGCGTGATCACAACCGTTGCACCATTGCAGTGTGGCGCGGGCTTGGGCATGTGGTGTCCATGCCCCGCGGCGACCTCTTTCCCGATATCGCGCCCTACGAGACCGGCCTGCTGCCGCTGTCGGGCGGCCACGTCATGTATTGGGAACAGGTCGGCAATCCGCGCGGCCAGCCGGTGCTGTTCCTGCATGGCGGGCCCGGCGCGGGCGCAGGGGCGGTGCATCGGCGGTTCTTCGACCCCGGGCATTGGCGCGTCGTCATCTTCGACCAGCGCGGGGCGGGGCGGTCGCGCCCGTTGGGCGAGCTGCGCGACAACACCACGCCGCATCTGGTGTCGGATATCGAGATGCTGCGGCGTTTCCTGGGCATCGAGCGTTGGCTGCTGTTCGGCGGGTCGTGGGGGTCGACGCTGGCGCTGGCCTATGCGCAGGAACACCCGGAACGGGTGATGGGCTGCGTGCTGCGCGGCGTCTTCCTCGGCCGCCAGGCGGAGGTGGAGTGGTTCCTGCACGGGCTGAAGCGGGTCTTCCCCGATGCCTGGGCGTCCTTCGTCGAGCATCTGCCGGAGGCCGAGCGCGGCGACCTGCTGGGGTCGTACCTGAAGCGGCTGTGCCACACGGACCCGGCCGTGCACCTGCCGGCGGCGCGGGCCTGGAGCCAGTATGAGGGGTCGTGTTCGACCTTGCTGCCCTCCCCGGACACGGTGGCGAGCTTCGCGCAGGACCGCACCGCGCTGGGGCTGGCGCGGATCGAGGCGCATTACTTCGCGCATGACCTGTTCCTGCCGCCCGCGGGGCTGCTCGGGCGGATCGGGCGGATCGCCAATATCCCCGCCGAAATCGTGCAGGGCCGCTACGACATGGTGTGCCCGGCGGAGACGGCGTTCGAACTGGCGGCGGCCTGGCCGGGCGCGCGGCTGACGGTGGTGCCGGATGCCGGGCATTCGGCGCTGGAGCCGGGGGTGCGCACGGCGCTGGTGGGCGCGGTGGAGCGGTTCCGGCGGCGCTAATCGCGTGGTATAGGCGCGCCGGTGGGTCCCCGTAGCTCAGTAGGATAGAGCACAGGATTCCTAATCCTGGGGCCGTGAGTTCGAATCTCGCCGGGGACACCACCTTTTCTGCGGGTTTCAGCGATTTTCGCGCGCCAAATCGTCGTTGGAAATCCCGTCAGTAAGCAACCCGGTAAGCACGCGCCGCGTCGCGCGTTTCGCGACCGGCTTGTTGCCAATTCCAAATATTCCTAGCCAGAGTAACCGACGCGATCGCGCTGCGGTTTCAAAGTGACACACTGCTTCGGTCGCCGGGGACGGGGATGCAAAGATTTGGCGCTTCTACTCTCGGCCGTATTGTTGGTGCTGCCCGGCTACCTCGTGGTGGCGTGCATCCGGGCTGCACTTGATCCACACGGAGCAGATACAGCAACCCATATCGTAGCCTGGGGAGGGTCCGGAGTGCTGCTTACGCTCCTATCACTGCTCTTGTTCGCCGCTGTCCAATAGATGCCCAGCGACACCCCCTCGCATCGCTTGGACGCGGTGCGGAAGGCCCTCGCGAACCCGTCCGTGAAGGGCGAGTTGCGGACGAAGCTGGAGCGGCTGCTGAAGCTGGGAACCGAGCGGGAGATCCTGCAAGAAGCGATGGCGAGGCAGCGGGGCGAGGCCGGCCCAAAGAGAGAGCTATGACCGACACCGATCCGACCAAGCCACGGGGAGCGGCCGGAATCTTCATTACGAAGGGCATGACAATCGCGATCCCGCCGGGCGGGCTCAAGATCGTCGAAGGCGCTGATGGAACCGTCTCCACCACGCTGACACTCCATCTTGCGATGGACATGTCACTTCATTGGCTCCGCATCGCCCTAGATCATGCGAGGGCCTGCGAGATTGCCAGCGATGAGCTACGCGCCATTTGGAAGGACGGCACTAGCGCCGTGGAGATCGCGGCGCTGGAAGCCGGCTTCCGGGCTGGCATGCAGGCGTGTTCCGCTGCGGCTTTTACGATAGATGCATTCTACGCCACGACGAAGCATTACGCGCCCATTCCTCCCGATGTGGTGGATGTGTGGCGAAGGAACCGAACAGCGCGCGCAGTCCAGATAGCCGAGACGTTGCGCTTGGCATTTGCGATCTCCGAACCGAAGTTTCACGAGCTTCGGGACGCGCTGGACGGCCTCTTTATGTTGCGCGGAGAAGCCGTCCACCCCACGGGCCATCCGCAGCAGGCAGTGCACCATCCGATCCTGGCGTTGGCCGTCGAACGCCGATTGGGGATCTTCAATGCCGAGAATGCCAGGCGTGCTGCGAACAACGCACTCGCCATCATGGCGGATCTGACATCGCGGCCGCGAGCGAAAGGCGAGCAGTTTCGCGCCTACTGCGAGCGGACCAAGGCAGAGATCGCCCCGCTGGTCGAAGAATGGCTTCCGGGCCAACGCATTGACGGTCCCTCAACCTGAGCAACGCGCAATTGATCGGGCGCGATGCATGAGGCGATGCCACGCTCATCACACGTTGTTGCCGCTGGGGGGATCCGCGTCCGGCTAAGCGGCTTCATCACTGACCGTCAGCCCATAATTCGCCAGCACGGCCCGCACACGAGCGCGCAGGACAGGCGAGGAAGCCCATGCAAGGGCGAGTAGCGGCGCGATACCGGCGGCGACTTCACCGACCCGCAGCGCGGCGCAGGCGCGCCAGTAGATCGTCGCATCGGCGCCAGTCAGGTCATCGCCCTTGCTGCGCGCACCGCCTGCGTTCGAGTTGGTGGTGTCCATCATGAGCGGTCCTTCCGGGGTGGCTTTGGTGAGCCGGTAGCGGTGACGCTTCTCGTCAGGCCAACGACGCAGGCGGCGCGCTGCCTCTGCATGGGCACACTCGGATGCGGGATGCGCGAGGGTCAACGAGACGACGACGCTGCGTATCGGGCGGCATTGCGGACGACGCGCGACATTGCGGACGATGCCGTAGAGGGCCACGCGGCGGCGCAGGCGGCGTGCTGTCGATGTCGGGCGCTGTCGGTCGCCGGGCCGGTCGGATTTATTTTCGAGAACCGCCAGACGGCTCAAATTCGTCCCGCCTCGCCTAGCAGAGACGCCCAGGAATGCCGGGACCGCAGTCGGGCCAGGAGACGAAGCCGCCCGCAATGACGGAAATCAGCACCGCTCCAAGAAGACCAATGCACGCGGCGCCAAAGGGTAGCTGAAGGGCAATTGAGAAGGCGGCGCGCGCGCAGTCCGGATAATCGACGTGGCACGGATTGGCGTCCTGACCTTCCCGCAGCCGCTTCTCCCATATGCTCCGGCGCTCAAGCACGACTAAGGCAGCAAGTGCGACGACGAAGACCGCGCATGCGACAGCGAGGTAGAGCCCCGTAACCGTTGCGGCCGTGCGCACGCTCCCTTCGGTCATGCCCAGCGTCCCAACGAAGACGAAGCCGACCAGACCTGCCGAAATGCCGGGCGCTTCCCGCCATCTTTCCATCGTTGATCCGCCTCGCACCGCGTCGTGGTGTCGAGGGTCAATTTTTCTGTCTGCTAGCGCAATAGCCTTCTGTGCGCGCCTGACTTGTTCGGCGGCGCCCCCGACCCTGCCCGCCCCACCCCTCCCGGGGCCTCCGGTCGTGCGCGCCGCGAAGGGTGATGGACCCCTGTAGAAAATTCGGCGCTCGCGCTGACTTTCTGAGGCCGTGTAGAATTGCCATGGTCGGTGGAAGGCTGCGGCGGTTCAGTGGACGGCGAAACAGAGCGCGAGGCGCTGAATGCGGCCAAGGTGCAGGCGCACCGCGACCTTGCCCACGCGCGCGGGCGCGATGACGCCCTTGGCGTCAAAGCGGCGAAGGCTGATCTTGAGCGCATCGCCTATCGCCTTCGGAAGTTGGAACGGCCGAGCCTCTGTGATGGGATGCCTCCGCAGACTGCCGCTTATGTCGCCTTCCTCGCCAAGCACTTCCCGCAAGCTCTCGGGCTGAGGCAGCCGACGCGGCCCGGTATGCCTTGGAAGCCCAACCCCGCGCTTCTCGCCGCCGCCGAGGTCGAAGCACTGATGCTGCGTGTCGCTTACCTGCGCTCACGGGTGATGAAGTGGCAAGCTTCACCCCTCCAGATCGCGAAGGCGCATCTTTCTCGTATCGTTCGTGTGTGGGCGCGACAGACCGCTATGGAGATGGGTGCTTTGAAGCGCATCGCGCGTGACCTCAGCCAAGCGATCCAGCAAGGCAGCTTCGCCATCGGTGAACCAGACCACCGACTCAACGATTTTGAAGCCGCACCCATGGTGGAGGGATCAGCGCGCCTGGGCGCCACGGTGCCCTTGGCTGCTGCTCGCCTGCGAGAGCTTCGCCGGCTCAATGCGCGCCCCCTTCGCGAAGCGCGCAAAGGCTATGGGTCAACGCCCCCCGCAGTCGAACGGTATCTGGCCGCCGAGCGCCAGCGCGCCGCCGCTCGCGAAGCCGCCCGCGATGATCTTTTTGGTATCACGCGCGAGGCTCTGAAAGCCAAGCCTGGCCACGCTTAGAACGAAGCGTGCAAGGCGCTGCGCGAAATTCAGGGGGCGATCCTGACAAACTGCTGATCCCTCATTGTCCACCGCGAGCCGAGGCACCCCGCCGAGGCCCGTTAGGGACACACTAATATGTCGCAGACCATCGAGATTGCTGACGCGGCTCCCGCCGTTTCCGGCCCCGAATTCCTCACCGTCGCCGAGGCCCGCGCCCGACTGCGGATAGGCAAGAGCCTGGCGCTTCGGCTGCTCGCGGAAGGGAAAATCCCCAGCGTGAAGTTGGGGCGGCGTCGGCTGATCCCTGCCCATGCGCTGCACGCACTCGCGCAGCAGGCCGCCTGAAAAACACAACCCGGCGCAGGGGGTTCCTGGCCGGGTCGGTGAAGGTCGGAGTGGTGGTCTATTCCCAAGGACACCATACCCGCCCCCACCGGCTGGCGCCAGCATCATCCCGCGCCCCATCCATCCGGAGGGGCATCGTGCCCGACGATCTGAAACACCAAGAGGACGCGCGCCGCGCAATGCTCGCCGGTGCGACGCTGCGCTATCCAACCCTGAAGCCTTGGGGACAGGCGTATCGCTTTCTGCGGCGGATCGAGCGCGCCGCGACCGTCGATGAATACGAGCGCGCGACGCTGAATGCGATCCTAGACATCGCCGATGAGAAGGACGTCCTTCTCAAGATGAACCCGCCATGGCTCCGGAGGGACGCATCGTGAGCGCCGCGCATGATGCGTGCGGCGCTGCCGGCGCGGTGGCGTCGCTCGCCGACTTCAATGGTGTGCGGCGCTGGCTATTCTGGAATGCCGATGCAGGCGACGGGAAGCCGCCCAAGACACCGCGCGCGCCGCGCGGTGGTATGGGACGCGTCAATGATCCCGCCACCTTTGGGACGCGAATGCAGGCGGAGCAGGCGGCCGGCGGTGTATCGCGCACATCCGGCGCCGGCCTTGTGCTGGGCGATTTGACGATGGTGGTGAATGACCCGCCAGGGCTCGCGATCGGCGGATTGGACTTGGACACATGCGTAGACCCCGAGACTGGCCTTCTGGAACGATGGGCGCGCGCGATCCTCGATCGTGTCAACACCTATGCCGAAGTGTCGCCCAGTGGGCGCGGCGTGAAAGCGTTCTTCTTCTACTCGATGGAGGACGCCGGACTGCTGCGCGCCGAGACGGGCATGGAGCACAGCGCCATATGGAAGCGACCAGGAGGGGGGCATCCGCCCGCCATCGAGCTTCACCTATCCAATCGCTTCTTCATCGTGACGGGCGACGCGATCGACGGTGATGAGAAGCCCATTCGCCAGGTTTCGCTCGTCGATCTGCTATGGATCGCGAGAAGGGCAGGACCGGATTTCTGCGGCAAGTCGCCGACTGCGCAGCCAGCGCCGCCGCAACCTGCTGCGGATGACGGCCCACAGGACGCGCTGCCGGCGTCCTCAATCGCGGTGACGGCTCAGCCGGCCAAAGCCAGTGATGCCCAGCCCTCACCCATCGCTGCGAAGATGCAAGCGGCGCTCGCGTCGGATACTCGGCTTGCCCAGCGATGGGCAGGCGACGTGTCGGACCTTCAGGACGCGAGCGGATCCGGCGTCGCGCTTAGCCTGGTGGGCATGCTCAAGGCGCGCGGCTTCACCATGGAGGAAGCGCGGGTCGCGCTGTCGATGCACCCGAGCGAGGACGTGAAGCGGCATATCGGCGACCGGGCCTTCATGCGCATGTGGACGCGCACGATGGCAGAAACCCCGCCCGATGCGCCCACGCTGCCGGGCATTGCGGACGGATGGCCCATGCCGTCGCTGGCACTGCTGGATGAGAAGCGCCGGCCGGCACCGGCCCTGCCGCTCGCACCCTTCGGCGCCTGGTGGGCGAAGATTATTCAGGACGGCGCCGAAGGCGCGAACGCACCGCCAGACTATGTGGCGGCCGGACTGCTCGCCACCGCGTCTGCGGCGATTGGCAACGCGCGGTGGGCTCGCGTGTGGGATGGCTGGACCGAGCCGCCCTTCCTGTGGTGCGCCGCCGTGGGCAATCCGTCAGCGGGGAAGTCGCCCGGTATGAAGGTGGTTGCCGGCGATCCGCTCTCGCGTGTCGAGCGCACGCTTGGAGCTGGGCATCCCGAGGCGCTGCGCGAATGGGAGGCGAAGGTCGCGCAGGCGAAGCAGGAGCGCGCCGCCTGGGAGCAGGCCGTGGCACAGGCGGTCAAGCGGGGGGAAGATGCACCGCCGAAGCCGGCGGGCGCGGATGATCCGCCCGGCCCGTCGCGGCCTCGCATCAAGACCGGCGATGTGACCACCGAGAAGGTCGCCCATCTGCTGCGGGACAACCCGAAGGGCCTGGTGGTCTTTCGCGATGAGCTTGCGGGCTTCCTCGGTAGCTTCGACAGGTATTCCGGCGGTGGCGGTGGCGGCGACCGCGCAGCCTGGCTGGAGGCATGGAGCGCCGGATCGTTAACCGTCGATCGGGTGAAGAACCCGGAACCCATCCAAGTTCCGCGCTTCGGCGTGGCGCTGCTGGGGTCGATCCAGCCCGACAAGCTGCGCCCTGTCACCAGCGGCGCTGACGATGGGCTGCCATCGCGCTTCCTGTGGTTCTGGCCGGAGGACGGCAAGCGGTTCCAGCGACCGAAGGTTGCCGCGAGCGCGGAGCGCATTGCGGCGGCACTGCAACGCCTTGCCGGCCTGGAAATGGAGCCTGACGGGGAAGGCGAGGCGAGGCCCCAAGCGCTGCACCTCACCGATGACGCGGCGGGACTACTTGAGGCTGCTGGGCAGGCTTGGCAGGACCGGGAGCGGCAGGCGGGCGGGCCGATGATCGGTGCATTGGGCAAGGCGCGGGGCAACGCCGTGCGTCTGGCGCTGGTGATCGAGCATCTGTGGTGGTGCGGCCGGGACGGTGTGATCGGTGGCCCACCGCCGCCATCGGTCGTGTCGGCCGAGGCGGTGCGCGCCGCCGTCATGTTGATGGATGGCTACTTCCTGCCCATGGCGGAGCGGGTCTTCGGTGACGCGGCGCTCACCCCCGCCCAGCGGGGCGCGCGGACGCTGCTGCGCGAGATCATCCGCACCTGCCCAGCGGAGATCAACGCGCGGGCTGTCCGCAATTCAGCGCGGCTGCCTGGGCTCAGCACCACCGATGACGTGAAGGCGGCCGTGGCGGTTCTGATGGAGGAAGACATCCTCACGCCCAAACCGGCGCCCATCGCGGAGCGGGGTGGCCGGCCGCGCGGCGACTATCTGGTGAACCCTCGGCTTTGGGAGGCGGTGCCGGCCCAGGATGGGCATGGGGCGACGGCATAGGCCGGCGCGTCGAGGCCGAGCACTGTGGCACTTCCCGCCTCCCAAGGGGGGCGGCGGAGTGCCGTAGGTTTTGGCGGTAATGGTGGTTTTGGCGGACGGTGGAGAGAGAGGAACGGGCACGAAAGGAAGTCCGTCTAGGAGTTTTGAAAGTTCTGGTGCTTTTGGTGACGGGAGATAGACGGAGGAAGCGCAAGCAGGACGATGGAAGGAATGGAGTGGCAAATGGTGAACCCACATATAGGCCAGTATTTCTGCTCTATATGTGGGTTTGTGACCCTCCGCAGACGAGACATATGGCGCCTCTTATGCCCGGCCGTGGGTGCTCTTTTTCCCTCTCTCCCGTTCACCAAAACCACCAGAACCACCAAAACCCCTCTCTCCGCGTGACGCAGTGCTTATGCGGTCTTCCTCGCCGATCCTTTCCGCATCGGATCGGGCCGAGGGAGTGCCGCCACCTTCGCCGCGTCCTGACCGGCGGCGTTGGCTCCGGCCTCCAAGAGCGCCGCAATCGGTGCGGCGATCTTCGCCGCCGCCAAGGTCGCAGCTTCCGTCATCATGTGGGCATAGCGCGCGGTGGTCTGCGCGCTGGTGTGGCCCAGCACCTTGCCGATTTGCGGCAGTGACAGCCCTTCGGCGGCACCGACCGACGCGGCGGTGTGACGCAGGTCGTGCAGCCGGACGGCTCCGACGCCTGCGGTGCCTCTGACCTTCGCCCAGGCGCGCCGCAGGGCGGTGGGCGACAAGTGCCCAGCCATGACCTTCGCCGCCACGGGCTGACCACCCTTCACCGCCGCCATCGCCTTGTCGGCCTGGGCGGGGAAGACATACGGACAGCCGCGACGACGCCACGCCTTGGCTTCCTCAAAGACCGCCGCAAGCGACGGCGTGATAGGCACCAGCCGCCGGCCCGTCTTCCGGCTCGTCTTGTGCTGGACGAGTTCGATCATTCGCGCGTCGAGGTCCACATGCTCCCACCGCATGGCGAGCACTTCGCCGCGCCGCATGCCGGACAGGATGAGCGCGCGCAGCGCCGCGAGGCTGACTTCATTCGCGCCGGAGCGCGCGATGCTGGCTCCGGCGGCAGTGATCGCGGCGGGCGAGAGGAAGACTTCGCGCCGCGCCGTCGCAAACTGCCCCATCCCGAGGGCGGGGTTTACCGACATGTGGCCATGGTCCACCGCCCAGCCGCAGAAAGCCGACAGGACACGCAGAACGGCCTTCATGCCTTCCTGACCCAAGAGACGGGGCGCGGGCTTAGCCTTCGCCGTGCGGCGCCCCTGCCTGGGCTGGGCATCCTCCGGTCGCTCGGCGACGCGCGCCGCTTCCTCGGCTGTCTTCGCGGCGGCATCGAGGCGAGCGCGCCGCCACACGTCGATGCGCTGCCGTGTAAGGTCGGCCGGCTTGAGACTACCGAACGCCGCGCGCAGGTGTCCGTTGGCCCGCGTCGCGTAATCGGCGCGGGTGCTCTCCGCGAGGTCACCCAGCGCAACCCGGCTGCGCTGATGGGCGAGCCACAGGTCAAGCAGTTCGCCCACCGTCGCGGCGTTCCGCTTCGCGATCTTGTCGGCCTGCGGGTCCTGGCCGGCCTTCACGCGGGTTGACGCTTGTTCGGCGAGGTCACGCGCACGGCTCGCACTAATGGCGCCCCCGCCCTTCCCGGCCGTGCCCAGCGTCATGCGGCGGGTCTGCTTCGCCTCGTCTCGGGTCCGATACTGGAACACCCAGGACCGGCCCCCGGCGGCCGTGATCTTCAGGCCGAAGCCCGGCAAAGCGTCGTCCCACACGAAGGTGTCGTTGCCTTTCGCGACCTTGCCGGGCTCAGGCGCGGCGCGCTGCGCCTTCACATCGCTGAGGCGTGTGCGGGACGGTGGTTGCTGGGCGGCTTCCATGAGGGGCATCCTGCGGCGGGCTGCTTACTGTTAGCGCCAGTAAGCAGGCCAGTAAGCAGAATTTGCAAGACCCATGAGGCCCAAGATGGACCGAAACATGCGAAAATCAACAGATTTACTGGACTTTAGGAAGCCGGCAAAAACCTAGAAAAGCCCTGATGGCCATGGGAACCGGAATTCCTAATCCTGGGGCCGTGAGTTCGAATCTCGCCGGGGACGCCACCTCCGCCTGCTCCAACCGTTCTCCCCCTGCGGGCGCCTCGCCGCGAGGCGCAGGATTTCCGTGGTTTTCGCGCGCGGGCTGGCTACTGCGCAGGCGGAACGAGGAACCAAAACCGGCTCTCTCCTTGCGTTTCTCTCTGGACCTGGCGACTTGGCCGATTATCGAGCCACGCTGAAAGCCGCAGAAGACCTACGCTCTGTGCGGCAGATACGTGGCGGAGTTGGTGGAGCGCACGCCCCACCATGCGCGACGGAGCGCGAACTCCGACTGCTCGCCACCGCGGTTGCCGTACACGGCCGGCTGCCTGACGATGGGCAGCAGCACCCACACGGAAACCGGCGGCAGCACTGATCTATTCGGCCGCGAAACGGCCGAGTTCCATGCCTGCTGAGGCAAAATCTCCATTCCGCAGATGATCGACCACGGCTGATCCAACCTGGGCATACTCGAGGGCCGCCAAAGGCATCATCGAGTGGGCGATATGCCGCGTATGATTACCCAATTCCGCAAGCTGAGCCGTGGTCCAGTTCGGCCTGAAAGCCTCAGGCACTATAGCGCGCCCGAGTTCGACGTCCGAGTTCACGGTCGCGATGCGCTCAAGCGTTGTTCGAGGATCGGTGTTGTTGTTGATATCGGGGTCGACCGCGAGGGCTCGGTCGATCTGCTCACGGAATTGGTCGGGCGGGTTGGAATCGTTGCCGCGAATATCATTCCAGCGATTTGTGAATTCTTTACCGTTCAGCAATTGATTAAGTTCGGCGGTTCGCTGCGCCCATATATCGCGAACTTCTTGAAGTTTCTGTTCTTTTGTCCAATCACTGTATTTTTCGTCGTACAAACTAAGGCGATTTAGCGGCATGCGTTCCGCGTCGTTCAATCCAATACGGAGATGGTCTTGAAATGCCTGGATTTTTGCCACCATTTCGCGAACAGCCGTTTCGACGGCGTGCGCATGCGTCGAATTGGGATCCTGAGATACTTCAATAACTCTATTATTAAACTCCAATTCAAAAATCCGCAGTGCAGTTTCTACATAACTGGTGTAGCCTGGATGCGATCCCCGATGGATCGAAACTTTAACGTCGCCAACCAGAGTTTCCGACGAAATCGGCAATAATCTGATATTATCAGGAGACTCTTGGTCGTAAAGATTGTGGTTTTTCAGCTCTCAAAATAAATCAAGATTCTGAAATAATTGATTCGGGATCAAATGGTTCCTTTCGAGTTCCGTCACGCTCGGCGTGGTTTCACTCATTGGGAACTCCCGGCTTTACTGTTTACAAAAATGATGAATTGCGGAAACGATCGCTCACGCCTCGCGCACCTGTCGCAGCCTGAAACCCCTGAGCTTCTTCGCCTGAACAGCCGCGCTGAGGGCGTCAGACATGAAAATCAGGCCGCTGCCGATAAAGGGCTTGTTGAGCCACAAATGCCGCCCCTCGATCGCCGTGCGCGACACGCAGAGGTCGTCCACATCCGGCATCACGTCGCGGATGGTCCGGCGCTGCTCGCCCCAGGGCGCGACGCAATGATCGGGCAGCAGCGCTTCGACCTGTTGCAGTGGATTCATAATGAAGTAATGGCCCGGTCCGACCTCTCGCCCATCCAGCCGCAGGATCGGCTTGCCATTCGGGCGGCGGATGGTGATGGGGAAGAACTGGTGCACGTCCGGTTCGAGGGTCTCAACGAGGTCCTTGAACTCGGCCGAGCAGCCCCACTTGCCGAGAACGGGCAGCACATCCCCCAGTGTCCGATGGTTGGTCTTCAGCCAGAACTCGGTCTTTACAGCGGCTGCGTCGAAAGGGATGCCCTTGAAGCCGAAATCGAGGAACCCGAGCATCTCCGGATCGTTGTGCAGCACATGGTTCCGCCCCGGCTCGCCCTTGGCTCGGCTTCCCTCCACGTTGGGAGCCCAGCGCCCATCAATCGAGAACTTGATCAACGCTGCCATGGCGCGCTTCCGTGCCTTGCCTTCAGCCTGCCGTCGATATGTCGAGCTGATAGGTCGGCACCCCGCCACGCTCGCCGAACCGCACGACGATGCGCTGCGTCGGCGTCTGGCCGACGGTATCGCCGTCGCGGATCACTGGCCCGCTGCGCATCAGGTAGAGCGCCAGGTTCAGGCAGCGATTGTAGATTATGCTTGGCTGTTCGCCGGTCGGAGGGTGGTCGATCTCGCGCCCCACGAAGGGCGCGAGGCCCATCGTCAGGAGCCCCAGCGATTGCCGATCCGGGGGCTCACCGGCGTACCAGCACGGCTTGATCAATTCCGACACCGGCAATTGGTCGGGCCGCATGGCCGCTGCTGCCTGACGGATGGCATCGGGCGCGATGAAGAGCGCCGAGGCTGCCCAGGACACGCCAAGGGTCTCAGGGACCAACTCGCAGAGCGTGGCGGCCGTGGCGAACACCGGCGCCGCGGCCTGCACCTTACCGGGTGCATCCGATGCGGTGTCGAGGTTGGCGACGATGACGTGCGCGCGCTGAGCGCGCGCTGCCGCTTCCCACCCTACCCAAAGACGCTGATGGGCGTCGTCTTGGAAGCAGTCGGCGGGCAAAGGAGCGTCGATGAAACTGACCAGGAGTTTCTGTTCGCCGACAAGAAGCAGAAAGCCGGCTGGCGCATCGGCAACGCCAGATGCCTCGATCGCTTGCGCCGTTCGGGCCCACTCTGGATATCGTTCTGCCAACTTGGTCGCCACGGCTGGCCCAGAGACACGTGCGGCCGCAGACAGCGCGACGTAAGCGATGAAGCGCGACTGTGTCGCCACAACGTCAGGCACGAAAATATTACTCCTCAATTAATCGCAAGTTATCTATGGCTCTTCCGCTCTGGCAAGGCCTTTTCAGCGCCGACATGGAGTTCTCGAACCTACGTGTCAGGGAGCTTGGTCGACTATACTGCTGCATTTGCCCGCGATAGACGTGGGCCCTGATTTCAACCGCGCCCCCCGGCGGAGGCTGCCGTCAGAGAGTTTCGTTCCCCGGTTCCCACCGCTACACCACTTTCACAGGACGGGGGCGACCCGGGGGCAAGCCATCCCGAACGCTCCCGCAGCAATGAGCCCTTCGCCGCCGGCGCGCCAAGATCCAGTCGCTGGCACCGTCACAATCCAGCACCCGCGACCGCCATCCTCGGGGATCCAGGCAAGGCAACTCTACCCCGCCGCCGTCGCTCCCGGCATCGCCTCCCGTGACGTGTCGGGAGCCGGTCGAGCATTCAATACCCGCGCCGGTCCTGTCGCCTCGCAACCCATGCCAGCGCGCCGCCAAGCCCGTGGAGCACGAGCCAAATTCCCAGGAACGCGCACGCCACCAGCCCGTAAGCAATCCACGCCGACACTCGGACCTCCGTTGACGCCGTCCATCGGCGCAATGGGCACATGCGGAGGGTGGATGGCGTGCGCCACAACCGGCGCGGACGCTGGCGGAGACGTGAATTCAACTCGGAGTTTGAAGGCCCGTGGAGGCGATCCGAGGGCCGGTCGCGACGGTGGGGATTGTCGTGAAATCGCGCCCTCCGCTCGAAGGGGGAACTCTCGCCCCTCGCTGACGGCGCTCACCACT
This sequence comes from Roseomonas sp. CAU 1739, assembly GCF_039839775.1. Taxonomy (NCBI): domain Bacteria; kingdom Pseudomonadati; phylum Pseudomonadota; class Alphaproteobacteria; order Acetobacterales; family Roseomonadaceae; genus Roseomonas; species Roseomonas sp. CAU 1739. The sequence continues at coordinate 62,532 of NZ_JBDOQQ010000014.1, read as the reverse complement.
GCGCGATGATCGCGAAGCGTCGAGCATTCTTCCTTTGCCCACGTTAGTTCACCCTATAGTCTTTTCACCAACGCGTTACCGCAGATTTGGCACGTCGCGGCGCATGGGACGCCCCGGCCTGAAGAAGCGCAGGGGATAATTCATGGGCGACCTTTCCGACTACTTTCTTGCGGAATTTGATCAGGGAAAAGTACTCGGATCGGCGCACACGGAAAAGACAGACGTCAGTGAAGGCATTTGCGCGGCACTCTCCATCGCTTGGGTGCGCTCCGTTACTGGTGGCGCAAAGGCCGACGACATGAATGCGCTGATGAAGCAGTTCGACATGTCTATCAATATGCAGCGGATCTATGAGGATGCCTGGAGCCAAACGGACGGCCACAGGGAAAGCGTTCTCAACTCGATTTCGCACGTCACTCAGATCAGTGTGAGTGAGGAGCGGTATGGAGAAAGTGTCGGTTCCCTCGTATCCTGCTGCAGGACTTTGACGGAGGGCTTCTATTTTGTTGGCTTGAATTTCCCGGAAGGCCACTTGATCGCCTTGGAGAAGCGCGATGATTTCGATCTTTTCGTGTTTGATCCGAATTATGGCACCTACCTGGCGAGTTCCTTTGAAGAAATCGGCGACTTCATATCGGCGCTCTTCGCAGACTACGCCTCGCGGGGCGATGTACTTGCTCACTGGGACCTTCTGGAAATCAGCTCCGCAGAAAGTGCCCGGGACCGATTTTCGCGCCAAACCGGAAGGTCGTAGCGTCGCTGCACCAAGCCCGGGTGGTCCGTTTCGCGCAGTTCGACGCGTGATTGCGACAGCACGATCGTGAGGTTCCGCCGGGTCCGGCGGCCCGGTGGACGGGTCCTGCTGCTGGAGATCGACCATCCCCGCAGCCGCTGGGCCGCTGCCGCGCTGCGCCTCTACCTCGGCCGCCTGGTGCCGGCGCTCTCCCGCTGGCTCGGCGGTGGGGAGGAAGCGCAGATCATGATGCGCTACCTCTGGGACACCGTCGATGCCTGCGTGCCGCCCGCCGAGATCGAGGGTGCGCTCGCCGACGCAGGCTTCACCGATGTGTCCTGCGAGATGCAACTCGGCATCTTCCGCGCCGGTCGGGCCACATCCAACGCCCGCGCGGCCATGGGCGGCCAGCACGACGGGGCCACCTCGGCAGCGCCTGCCTGATCGGCGGCACGAAGGCCGCTTTCACGCCCCGCCCGGCTTGCCCACGGACACCGCGAAGCGCGTTGGCGCCAGCAGCCGCAGCCGCTCGGCCAGCGTCGCGCCGTGCAACCCGCGCAGGTAGATCGCGCCGACGCCGTGCGGCCGCGGATCGGTGAAGCCGGCGCGCACCAGGTCGCCGATCAGCCGGTCCCGCGTCAGCCCGTCATGATAGGGCACGCGCGACAGGATCTGCCGGTGCACCGCGCCATCGGCCGCGGCCGGCGCGGTCCCGCCCAGCGCCGCGGCGATGCGCCGCAGCAACCTGCCGCGCAGGCCCTCCCGCACCCAGTTGCCATCGACCACCAGCAGCCGTGCGCCGGGCTTCAATACGCGCAGCCAGGCGGCGAAGGCGGCCGGCGGGTCGGTGAGCGTCCACACCAGGTGCCGCGTCACCGCGCCGTCGAAGGTCGCATCGGGCAGGCCGGCCAGCGTCTCGGCATCGGCGAGCCGCCCCTGCCAGGATTGTCCGGCGTGTTTCGCCCGCGCGCGCGCCAGCATCGCCTCGGAGAAATCCACCCCGGTCACGCCGGCACCGAGGTTGAGCAAGGCGCGGCTCACCTCCCCCGTGCCGCAGGCAAGGTCGAGCACGGTACGCCCGTTCAGCGCGCCTAGGCCGGCCTCGATCAGCCGCTGCCAGGCGCCGAGGTCGGCCTCGTCGATCCGGTGCCCGGGTGCGGCATCGAAGCCCGCCGCGCGACCGGACCAGTAGTCGCGGATTTCTTCCTTGAGGTCGTAGTTGCCGGTCATGCTCATGGCAGCGCCGCGTCGATCATCAGGGTACCGCGCCGGGATATCTCGGCGACGAGGTCCACGCCGTAGGTGCGGCCGCAGATGGGATCGGCGAAGACCTCGGCCGGCGAACCGTCGGCGACGACCGCGCCCTGGCCCATCAGCAGCACGCGGTCGGCATGCCGCGCAGCCAGCGACAGGTCGTGCAGCGCCACCACGGCGACATGGCCATCTGCCAGCGCCACCTCGCGCAGCAGCGCCAGCGCCTCCAGCTGGTGGCGCAGGTCGAGCGCGCTGGTCGGTTCGTCGAGCAGCAACACCGGCGCGGGCTGCACCAGGCCCTGCGCCAGCGCCACCATCTGCTGCTGCCCGCCGCTGAGATCGCAGATCATCCGATGCGCCAGATGCTCGATGCGCGTGCGGGCCAGGATCACTTCGACGCGCCCCGCCACCGCAGCACCGCTGCCGGCAGCCCCGGCGGTGCGCGCGGCGACCAGCACCGCATCGAACACGGTCAGCCGCGCCGCCGCCGCGAAGACCTGCGGCACGTAGCGCACCAGCCGCGTGCGCTCGCGCAGGGGCATCGCCTCGATCGGCCGGCCATCCACCAGGATGCGCCCGGCCGCCGGCCGCTTCAGCCCGGCGATGCTGCGCAGCAGGGTGGATTTGCCCGACGCATTGGGCCCCAGAAGCGCCGTGAGCGTGCCGGGCAGCAGCCGCGGCACGGTGACGTCATGCAGCACGCGCCGGCGGCCATAGGCGACGGACAATCCTTCGACGGCGAGTCCCGTCATCGTCCCGGGCTCCGGCGCGCCATCACCAGCGACAGGAAGAACGGCACGCCCACCAGCGCGGTGATGATGCCGATCGGATAGATGATGCCGGGCGACAGCGCCTTCGACACGATCGACGTCGCCGACAGCATCGCCGCGCCGGACAGCATCGACAGCGGCGCGAACCAGCGCTGGTCCTCGCCGACCAGCAGCCGCGCGACATGCGGCCCGACCAGCCCGACGAAGCCGACCACGCCGACGAAGGACACCGCGGTGGCCGACAGCAGCGCCACGATCACCAGCACTTCCAGCCGCAGCCGGCGCGGATCGACGCCGAGGCTCGCGGCGCGGTCGTCGCCGAAGCGCATCGCCGTCAGCGCCCAGCGTCGCCGCCACAGCAGCAGGCTGGCGACGGCCAGCACGCCGGCGGCGATGCCGATCTTCTCGAGCGATGCGCGCTGCAGCGAGCCCATCATCCAGAACACGATCTGCACGAGCTGCGTCTCCGACGCGCGGTATTGCAGCAGGGCGAGCAGCGCGTTGAAGGTGAACATCAACGCGATGCCGAACAGGATCATCGTCTCGGAGGTCGCGCCGCGCGCCAGGGTGAAGACATGCACCAGCATCGCCGCGCCGAAGGCGAAGGCGAAGGCGTTCACCGTCACCAGCGTCGGCCCCGCCGCCGGCAGTACGGACATGCCCGTGACGATGGCCACCGAAGCCCCCACGCCCGCCGCCGAGGACAGCCCCAGCGTGAAGGGATCGGCCAGCGGGTTGTCGAGGATGGTCTGCATCTGCGCGCCCGCCAGGCCGAGCATGCCGCCCACCACCACGGCCAGCAGCGCCACCGGCAGGCGGATGTCCCACACGATCACGACGTAGCGCGGCGACGCTGCCTCGGGGTTCAGCAGCGCCGCGAGGATGTCGCCCCGGCTCAACGCACCAGGCCCGGTGCCGAGGTCGACCAGGAACAGCAGCGCGACCACGAGCGCCCCGGCGGCCAACAGCGCGGTCCGCCGCAGCCCGACCCGCCCGGCCCCGCCGCGCGCTTCGCCGGCCGCGGCGATGGCGGGCGCGGTGACGCTCACGCGAGTTGCGCCCAGAACACGCCGGACAGCGGGATGGGCGAGAAGCGCTCATGATAGATGCGCCAGGTCGCATCGGGGTCGAGGTCGGCGAAGGCCTGCGGGTACAGCCACTTCGCGAAGACCTGCAAGGCGACCAGATGCGCGGGCGATGTGTAGAACTGGTGGTAGATCGAATAGAAGCGCTTCGACTTCACCGCACGCAGCGAGGGCCAGCCGGGCCGTTCGGCGAGCGCGCGGAGCGCGGCCTGCACGCGCTCGGGCGTCGCCTCATAGCCGAAGGGCACGCCACGCGACCCCGGCATGCCTTCGGTCCAGTCGGCGCCGGTGCCGATGATCACCTCGGGGTCGTCGCTGAAGATCGTCTCGGGGTTCACGGTGCCGCCCAGACCGGGGAAACGGCCGGTACCCCAGTTGATGCCGCCGGCTTCCTGCAAGGTGACGCCCAGGTTGGCGTTGCCGAAGGTCTGGCAGCAGCTGTTGGGATCGTAGCCGGCGGCGCGTTCCATCAGCACCGCGGTGCGGCGGTTCGCCGGCAGGTTCCACACGCGGGAGGAGACGCGCCGCGTCTCGCGCAGGAAATAGTCGTTGAAGGCGCGCGCCTCGGCATCAAGTCCGAGCAGCCGGCCCAGCACCTCGATGCTCGGCGTGGTGTTCTGCGACGGCTGTTCGCGGAAATCGACCACGGCCGTGGCGATGCCGGCCCGGGCCAGCTTGTCGTAGGTCCCGGTCGCTTCCATGCGCTGGTGCGCCGACAGCGGGAACAGCACCAGGTCGGGATCGAGCGCGATCGCCCGTTCCACGCTGAAGTCGGCGTTCACGGCATTGGAGAAGCGCGGCAGGGCTTCGGCCTGCGGCACGGCGGCGCGGTATTTCCGCCACGTCCCGGGGTCGAACATGATCATGTCGTCGGCCCAGCCCACGACCCGTTCGAAGGGCGCGCGCGGCACCAGGGTGCTGAAGCCGTACATCAGCCGGCCTTCGCCCAGGATCACCTTCCGCGCCGGAGCGCGCAGCGTGACGGTGCGGCCGGCGAGGTCGGTTGTGGCGATGGCATCCGCCCCGCGCGAGGGCCGCGGCAGGGCGGACAGGCCCGCCATGGCAAGGCTGGACAGCAGCAGGCGCCGCCGGGACGGCAGGGTTGCAGGCAGCGGCGGCATGGGGGGTCCTTCAGCGGGGATCGAGTCAGGCCAGGACGCTATATTGCAACCGAGTCGCAGTATCAATCGCAACTGACGTTCAGCCAGTGCCGGCACTCGCGCCGCCCGCCCCCTTCGCGTCCGGTCCCGCCATGCGCATAGTGCGCGTCAGCGGCAGCAAGCCGCGCCGAGGAAGCACCGTCCATGCCTGCCGGGTCCACCGGGTGACCAACGCCGCGCGCGCGCCTGCCCTGGCACCATTCCGGCAGCGCTCCTTCCGGTTCCAGTGGCCGGCCGACCTCGCCACGTCCTGGGCCTTCGAGATGGAGACCCTGATCCTGTCGTGGTTCGTGCTGGCGGCCACCGGCTCCGTGGTCTGGCTGACGGCGTTCGGGGCGCTGCAATTCGTCGGCACGCTGATTTCCCCGGTCTATGGCGTGATGGGCGACCGGCTCGGCCATCGACGCCTGCTGATCACGATGCGTGCGTCCTATGCCGTGTTGGCCGCGCTGCTGGCGGCCCTCGCGCTGACCGGAACGCTGACCATGGCGGCCGTCTTCACCGTCGCCTTCCTCTCGGGCCTGGTGCGGCCATCGGATTACGGCATGCGCAATGCGCTGATCGGCGCGACCATGCCCGCGCCCTGGCTGATGGGGGCGCTGGGCATCGAGCGCACCAGCGCCGACGCGGCCCGCGTGGTCGGGGCGCTGACCGGGGCGGCGCTGGTCGCCTGGATCGGCATCGGATTCGCCTATGTCGCGGTGTGCGGCTTCTATCTGATCAGCGTCCTGCTGATGCTGGGCGTGGAGGAATCACGGCCCAATGGCGGCGCGCGGTCGATCGGCGCGGTGTGGGACGAACTCGGCGCCGGCATCGCCCATGTGCGCGCGACGCCTCCGCTGCTGGCGGCGATGTGGCTCGCCTTCCTCGCCAATGCGCTCGCCTATCCGTTGACCGGCGGGCTGCTCGCCTATGTGGCGCGGGACATCTACGGCATCGGGCAGACCGGGTTGGGGTCGCTGGTGGCCTGCTTCGCGGCGGGGGCGCTCGTGGGATCGATCATCCTCAGCGCGCAGGGCGGGCGGATGCCCCCGGCGCGCACCATGCTGGCGGGCGCCTTCCTGTGGTTCGCGCTGCTGCTTGTCTTCGCGGTGGTGCGCACGGCGGGCAGCGGCATGGTGCTGCTGGCGGTGGCGGGCTTCGTGCAGTCCTTCTGCATGGTGCCGATGGCCGTGGTGATCCTGCGTGTCGCGCATGAGCGGATGCGCGGCCGCGTGATGGGGCTGCGCATGCTCGCGGTCTATGGGTTGCCGCTGGGGCTGCTGGCCTCGGGGCCGCTGATCGCGTGGTTCGGCTTCGCGGCGACGGCGTTGCTCTATGCCGGGCTGGCGATCGCCAGCACCGGGGCGATCATGCTGCGGTGGCGGGCGTCGCTACTGCCGCTGGACGCGCCCGCCAACGCGTTGCAGCGCTGATTCCCGCGGCCGCCGAAGGCGGCCGTTGGAGTCGTTGTTGGACCTCAATCGCCGGCGCGCCCATCCGGGCGCTCGGCTTTCGCGCCATGCACTGTTGCATCGTCGAGCGCTGTCGGTCTGGGCGCGGTCGCGCTGTGCGCTCCCGGCCCGATGCATGGCATCGGCCCGAAGGTTGGCGCGATCGACAACTGTTCCTGCTACTCGGCCACAAGATTGAGCCGGCGGATCAGCGGGGCCCAGCGCTCGCCATCGCGCTTGGCGCGTTCGGCGAAGACCTCGGGCGGATGCGGGTCGGCCGGGTCGGCGCCGACGCGGGCATAGGCGGCGCGCACCTCGGGGTCGCGCAGCGCCGCCTGCAGCGCATCGTTCAGCCTGGTCACGATCGGCGCCGGCGTCCGCGCAGGCACTGCCAGGCCGAAATAGGTCGAGGCCTCGAAGCCCGGGATCACCTCCGCCACCGTGCCCACGCCAGGCCATTCGGGGCGCGGCAGCGGCGTGGTCACGGCGATCGGGCGAACGCTGGTCACGGAACGCAGCGGCTCGCCTTCCGGCAGGCCGAGGCAGCGCGCATGCACGCGACCGGCCATCAGGTCGGTCATCGCATTGGTCGTCTGGCGATACGGCACATGCACCATGTCGAGGTTCAGCCGCGCCCCGATATCCTCCATGATGATGTGGGTGATCGCGCCGACGCCGGCCGAGGCGTAGTTGAACTTGCCGGGATTGGCGCGGATCCACGCCACCACCTCGGCGAAGTTGGCGCCGGGGATCGAGTTGTGCACGATCAGCAGGTTGGAGGTGGTGCAGAACATCCCCACCCCGGTGAAGTCGCGCGCGGCATCATAGCCGACCGATCGGTACATCAGCGCATTCAGCCCGCTGTTGGTGCCCATGGTGGCGACCAGCATGGTGTAGCCATCGGGTGCCGCGCGGGCAACCGCCTCGGCCGCGGTGTTGCCCGCGCCGCCGGGGCGGTTGTCGGCGACCACGGGCTGGCCCAGGCGGTGCGACATCGCCTCGGCCGTGACGCGGGAGACGATGTCGGTCTGCCCGCCGCCGCCATAGGGCACGACAAGGCGGATCGGCTTGTCCGGGTAGCCCGGCTGAGCGAGCGTTGGTGCCGCGAGCAGTGTGCCCGCGGCGCCGAGCATGATGGCGCGGCGCGAGGCTTCGGTGCTGATGCTGCCCATGGTTTCCTCCGGTCGATCGTTATCGTTGGAAGGAAGCCTAGGGCAGCGGCGTCACGTCAGGAAGGCGCCGCCATTCACATGGATGGTCTGGCCGGTGATGTAGCCGCCCTCCGGCCCCGCCAGCAGGCGCACCACATCGGCGATCTCCTGCACATCCGCCTTGCGGCGCTGCGGAATGCCCTGGTCGCGGCCGAGGCTGTTCGGCATCGCGCCCGCGCTCGCCCCGCGCGTCGTGTCCACCGCGCCGGGGGCGACACAGTTGGCACGGACGCCCTGCGGCCCGAATTCCACCGCCACGGCGCGCATCAACCCCTCGAGCCCGGATTTCGACGCCGAGACATGCGCGCGGTTCGGCGTGCCCACATGCGTCGAGATGCCCGACAGCGCGATGATCGACCCCCCCCCGCGCGCCACCATCTGCGGCAGGAAGGCGCGCGACAGGATGAAGGCGCCATCGAGCGCGACGGACAGGATCTCCCGCCATTCCGCCAGGGACATGTCGAGGAAGGCGGTCTGCCGCCGCAGCCCGGCATTGCAGACCAGGATATCGACGCCGCCGAGTTGCTTCGCGACCGCCGCCGCCATGGCGGCCACCGCGTCCTCATTCGACACATCGGCGCGCAGCGCGATGGCCTTGCCGCCAGCTGCGTTGATCTCGGACGCCACCGCCGCGATCGCCGCGGCGTCGGACCGCCCGTTCACCACCACCGTCGCGCCGTCGCGCGCCAGCGTCAGCGCGATGGCGCGCCCGATGTTCTTGCCCGCGCCCGTCACCAGCGCGACCTTGCCCGTGAGTGTCCCCGCCATGCGTTCCTCCTGCGTCGTCGCCCGCGATAGCACGCGGTGCCGTCAGGCGGCAGGCGGGGGCAGGCAATCGGCCAGCGTCGTCGCGTCGAGCCGCGCGAGGAAAGCCTCCCGCGCCTGCCACAGCACGCCGCGCAGCAGGCATTCGGGGGACAGGCAGCAGGCGCCGCCATCGGCGCGGAAGCATTCGACCAGCGCCTGGCCGGCCTCGAAGCGACGGACCACCTCGCCCAGGCGGATCGCGGCCGGCGCGGCGGCGAGTTCGACGCCGCCGCCGGCCCCCCGCCAGGTGCGCAGCAGCCCGGCCTCGGCCAGTTCCTGGATGATCTTGTGGACATGGTTGCGCGGCACGCCGACCTCCTGTGCCAGCGCTTCTGCGCTGCGCCGGCGGGCGGGATCGGCGGCCAGGCGCATCAGCACACGAAGGGCGACATCGGTGGCGGCCAGGAGGCGCAAGGAGGTTCTCCAGTGAATTAGTATTGACGATACCACAATTCGGAGGCACCGTAACTGGCATTGGAGATACCACTTTGCAGCCCTCCCCGCCCATCCCGGAAGGTCCCGAACGCCGCGCCGCCCTGACCGCCGAGATCACGGCCGGCACCGGCCTGAATCCGTCGGCAATCGAGCACTTCCTGCGCGCCTTCTACGGTGCCGCGCGGACCGATCCGCTGCTCGCCCCCGCCTTCGCCGGCGTGACGGATTGGGAGGCGCATATCGCCACCATCACCCGCTTCTGGTCATCCGTGGCGCTGATGACGGGCGGGTATCACGGCCAGCCGATGCAGGCGCACGCGCATCTGCGGCTGACGCCGTCACATTTCGCCCGCTGGGTCGCGCTGTTCGAGGAGATCGCCCGCGCGCATTTCAGCGCCGCCGGTGCCGCGCACATGATCGATCGCGCCCGGCGCATCGCCCGCAGCCTGGAGATGGGTCTCATTCCCCTGACCCTGCCCACCGCGCACGCAAGCGCGCCACAAGGAGCCCTGTCATGAGCGCCAGCTTCGCCCAACGCACCATCGGGGAGATCGCCGCCACCCTGCCCGGCGCGACCGCGATCTTCCGCCGCCACAAGCTGGATTTCTGCTGCGGCGGCGGGGTGTCCCTGGCCGAGGCCGCGACGAAGCGCGCCGCGCCGCTGCCCGAGATCGAGGCGGCGCTGGCCGGCCTCGCGCCATCCGATGCCGCGCTGCCGCAATCGACTGCCGCGCTGGTTGACCTGATCGAGCAGCGCTACCACGCGGTGCATCGCCGTGAATTGCCGGAGCTGATCGCGCTGGCCCGCCGCGTCGAGCGCGTGCATGCCGGCAACCCCGACGTGCCCGCCGGCCTGGCCGATCTGCTGACGACGATGGAGGCGGAGCTGTCCGACCACATGGCGAAGGAGGAGCATGTTCTGTTCCCCATGATGCGCCGTGGTGGCCACCCGATGATCGCCCAGCCGATCGCGATGATGCGCGACGAGAATGACGACCATGGCGAGCACCTGGAGGCGATGGACCGCCTGACCCATGGCGGGCAGCCGCCGGAAGGGGCCTGCAACACCTGGCGAGCGCTGTATGCCGGCACGCGCAAGCTGGCCGAGGACCTGACCGAGCATGTCCACATCGAGAACAACATCCTGTTCCCGCGCTTCGTCGGGTGACCATGGCCGCGGCCGCGATCGGCATCCTCACCGTCTCCGATCGCGCGAGCCGGGGGGCGTATGAGGACAGGGGCGGGCCGGCCATCGCGGCGGAACTTGCCCGTATCCTCGCCTCGCCCTGGCAGGCCGTGCCGCGCCTGGTGCCCGACGAACAGCCGTTGATCGAGGCGGCGCTGCGTGACCTCGCCGACCAGCACGGTTGTTGCCTGGTGGTGACGACTGGCGGCACCGGCCCCGCCCCGCGCGACGTGACGCCCGAGGCGACGGAAGCGGTGTGCGAACGCATGCTGCCGGGCTTCGGCGAAGCGATGCGCGCCGCGTCGCTGCGATCGGTGCCGACGGCGATCCTGTCGCGCCAGACGGCAGGCACGCGCGGGCGCTGCCTGATCGTGAACCTGCCGGGCAAGCCCGCGGCGATCGCGGAATGCCTCGGCGCGGTCTTCCCGGCGATCCCCTATGGCATCGACCTGATCGGCGGGCCGCGGCTGGAGACCAACCCCGGCATCTGCCGCGCTTTCCGCCCGGCGGGGACCTGACCCGGGTGCGCGGCGGCGCTATGCCGCCTGCGCCACCTGCCGGTCCTGCACCCACAGCCACGTCACCGCGCCGAGTGCCGCGACCAGCAACAGCACCGCGAAGCCGTTCAGCGCCAGCCAGCCCATCCGTTCCAGCAGGAAGCCGGCCAGGAAGGACGCCGTCGCGGTGGTGCCGAACACCAGGAAGTCGTTCAGCGCCTGCACCTTGCCGCGCTCGTTGGGCCGGTAGCAGGTGGTCACCAGCGTCGTCGCGCCGACGAACAGGAAGTTCCAGCCCACCCCGTTCAGCGTCAGCGCGATGCGGAAGTTCCAGGCATCGATGCCCTCCACCCCGGCCAGCACGCCGAAGGAGAGCAGCAGGATGCCGGCGAACATCACCGGCGTGGTGCCGAAGCGGGTGATCAGGTGGCCGGTGAAGAAGGCCGGCACGAACATCCCCATGACATGCATGAAGATGACCCAATGCGCCTCGGCATGCGGCAGGCCGCAGGCAACGATGGCGAGCGGGGAGGCGCTCATCAGGAAGGACATGGTGCCGAACGCCACCATGGCGGAGATCACCGCGGCCATGAAGCGCGGCTGCGCGGCGATGGTCGCCAGCGGCCGCGGCGGTGCCGGCGGCGCGGCCGCCACGCCGGGCACCGGCGCGCTGCCCACGGGCACGGCGGGGAACCGGATGAAGGAGACGACGGTGAAGACCAGCGCATGGAGCACGAACATCGCCGCATAGGTCGCCAGATAGACCGGCGCCCAGGCGTCATGCGTCAGCCGCACCAGAGATGGCCCGAGCACCCCCGCCACCACGCCGCCCGCCGTGACCCAGGAGATGGCGCGCGCGCGGTAGCTGCCCGGCACCAGTTCGACCGCAGCGAAGCGATACTGGTGCAGGCTGGCCACGGCATAGCCGAGCAGCAGCCCGCCCAGGCACATGATCCAGAAATTCGCCAGGTACAGCCCGCTGCCGATCACCGCCGCCCCGGCCATGCCGAAGCTGGACCCGACCCGGAAGCCGAGCCGCCGCCCCCGCCGCTGCATCAGCAGCGCCGCCGGAAAGACCGAGAGCATGACGCCCACATGCGTGAGTGTCGCCGGCAGGGTGGCGAGGTCGCGGTTCGGGTAGAAGGTGACGATCGACAGCGCGGTTGCCGCCACCATCATGGTGTTGCTGGCCTGCCCCAGCGCCTGGCAGGCGGCGAGGAGGAAAAGATTGGCCTGGGTGGGACGATCCAGGGTTTGAATCGGCTGTGCGGGCGGCGTCATGGAGAAATATCTCGCCCAGACCAAGCCCGGCGGAAAGCACCGCCCGGGCCGGGTCTGGCATGCGTCAGGCGGGGGGCGCCGCCTCGATCAATGGAAGATGCGGCCCGCGTCGATGACCACGGTTTGGCCGGTCATCGTGCCGGTCCGGCACATGGTCACCACCATGTCGGCGCAGTCATCCTTGTCGGCGGGCTTCCGCAACAGGGCGTTGCCGGCGGCATTCTGCACCTGTTCGGGCCGCAGGTTGGCGGTGGCGCGGGTGCCTTCGAGCAGGCCGGGGGCGACGCAGTTGACCAGCGTCTCGGGCGCCAGCGCCACGGCCATGCACTTCGTGAGATGGATCAGCCCCGCCTTGGACACGGCATAGGCGATCGACGACCCGGTCGGCCCCAGCCCGGCCACCGAGGCAATGTTGACGATCCGCCCCTGCCCCTGCGCCTTCATCACCGGCGCGACCGCCTTGGTCAGGCGCATCGGGCCGGTGAGGTTCACCGCCATGATCTTGTCCCACACATCCTCGGTCAGGTTGTCGAGGTCCGGGAAGGGGATCGCCTTGTTGAAGGCGGCGTCGTTCACCAGGATATCGAGGCGGCCAAAGCGGGCCGCGACATCGGCGACCAGGCGCGTGACGGCCGCGCCATCGGTGATGTCGCAGGCGAAGGCGGCGGACTGCACGCCATGCTGCGCGGCGAGGTCACGGGCGACGGCCTCGGCCTGGTCGCGGCTGGCGGCATACATCACGGCGACATGAGCGCCTTCGCGCGCCAGGGCGTGACAGATGCGCTGGCCAAGCCCGCCATTGCCGCCCGTGACCAGGGCGACGGCGCCTTTGAGTTCCATGGGGTTCCTCCTGCCTGGCGCGCAGGGTGCGTCGGATGAGGAAGTGCGGCAAGGCTGGAGGGGCGCCGCCCCTCCAGACCACCCCGCCAAAGGCCAGGGGGCCTTTGGAATGCCGGCCCCAGGTGCCGGGCACCGCGGCTGCGACCGGACGCCGTGGTCCTGCCTATGGCATCGAGGGATGGCGCGTCGGCGTCAGGCGGGCGGCGCGGGGAATCTCTGCATCCAGTGGCGGGCGATCGCCTCGCGGCTCGTGACCCAGACGCTGTCGCCATGGGCCGCGACGTGGTCGAGGAAACGCGCCAGCCCGCCGATGCGCGCCGCGTGGCCGACCATGCGCGGGTGCAGGCCGACCGACATGATCCCGCCCGAACCTTCCGCATGCAGCCAGTCGAAGGCATCGCGCAGCAGGGTGAAGAATTCGCCGGCGGTGTTGATGGTGCCGGGGCTCAGCTTGCAGTCGTTGGTCACCAGTGAATACGGCACGACCAGATGCGGACGATCGGCGACCTGCACCCAGTAGGGCAATTCGTCGTCGTAGGCGTCGCTGTCGTAGAGAAAGCCACCATGCTCGACGAGCAACCGGCGGGTGTTCTCGGAAGGGCCATAGCGGCAGCACCAGCCGGTTGGCGCGACGCCGACCGTGCACTTGAGGCTCTCGACAGCGCGGGCAATGTGGTCGCGTTCCTCGGCTTCCGTCAGCGTCCAGTGCTTCACCCAGCGCCAGCCATGGCAGCAGATATCGGCCTTGCTGGCGGCGATGGCACGCGCGAGTTCCGGCGTCTTCTCCAGCGCCTGTGCGCAGGCGAAGGCGGTGAAGGGCATGGCGCGTTCGGCGAAGACGCGCAGCAGGCGCCAGGCGCCGACACGGCTGCCGTAGTCGAACATCGATTCCGCGGCGAGGTCGCGGCCCTTGATGCCGACATCCATGCCGACGGATTCCGTCAGCGCCCAGTCAGTGATCGGGTCGCCATTCTCAGCGCAGTATTCGCTGCCTTCCTCGATGTTGATGGCGAAGTTCAGCGCGAGGCGCGCGCCGCCCGGCCAAGCGGGGTCGGGGCGCGCGTCGGCGTAGCCGCGGCGGTCGCGCGGGGTCATTGGCGCGCCGGTGAGCGCGCGAAGGTTGGAGGGGCGCCGCCCCTCCAAACCACCCCGCCAGGGACCAGCGGGTCCCTGGACCGCGGGATTTTGGGGTGTTTGGGGACGCAGTCGCGCCTGTGGGGCCCGGTGTCCGGATCCGCGTCGCATGGCGCCAGAACCAAGGCCACCTTGCGTCTCGGGCCCTCGGAAAGCGCCCTGTGGCGTCGCGACGCTGCGCTGCCCCAAACCTGTCGCGTAGACGCTGCCCGACCGCCGCGCCCGGCGCCCGAAAACCGCATTCCAAAGGCCCGCTGGCCTTTGGTGGGGGAGGTCCGGAGGGGGCAAGGCCTCTTCCGGCGCTTCCACATCACAGCAGCCATAGCGCGATCCCCGGCACCCACAGCAACATCAACACCGCGAGGATATACACCGCCAGGAACGGCATCACGCCGGCGAAGACATCCTCAATCGGCCCGGCCGGCTGGCGCATGCCCTGCAGCACGTACAGCACCGTGCCATCGGGCGGAGAGATCATCGCGATCTCGACCAGCATGGTCACGATAACGCCGAACCAGATCGGGTCGTAGCCGAGTGCCTTCACCAGCGGGAAGATCACCGGGATGGTCGTGACGATCATGGAGAAGCCCTCCATGAAGGTACCGAGCGCGATGTAGAATCCGATGATGAACAGCATCAGCACCCAGGGCGGGAAGGGCAGTCCGCCGACCGCCTGGGCCAGCGCCTGCGGCACGCCGACCGAGGCCAGCACGAAGTTCAGCAGATAGGCACCAAGCAGGATCAGCCCGATCATGGATGTCGCGAGGGCGGTCGCCACCAGGCTGTCGCGCAGCAGCGGCCAGTTCATCTTGCGCTCGATCACCGCGAGGAGCATCGCGCCGACCACGCCGAACGCGGCGCTTTCCGTGGGCGTGGCGACGCCGGCATAGATGGTGCCGAGCACCAGGCCCATCAGCAGCAGCGTCGGTATCAGGTCGAACAGCGACTGGACCTTCTCCGCCCGTGTCGCCTTCGGTCCCGCTGGCGCCGGGTTGCGCCAGCCATGCACGACGATGACGAGCGCGAACAGCGCGACCACCAGGATCGACGGCCCGATCGCCGCGACATAGAGCTGACCGACCGAGGTTTCCGTGATCAGCGCATAGACGATGAAGGTGATCCCGGGCGGGATCAGGTTGCCCAAAGCCCCGCCGGCGGCGAGCGAGCCCACCACCATGCGCGGTGAATAATGCGTGCCGCGGAAATAAGGCAGCGCGACCGAACCCATCGTCGCGGCGGTGGCCACCGACGACCCGCTGATCGCCGAGAAGACGGCGCAGGAGGCGATGTTGGTGTGCAACAGCCCGCCGGGGAAGCGGTTCAGCCACACGCCCATGGCGCGATACAGCCGGCCGGACAGCCCGGCGCGCAGCATGATCTCGCCCATCAGCAGGAACAGGGGCACCGAGACGAGCACGAAATTCGTGCTGGTCCCCCACAGCGTCTGGCCGATGTAGAGCCAGAAGGGTCGGTCCGAGAGTAGAAAGCCCGCCACGAGCCCGAGGCAGCCGAGTGCTGCGCCAACATGCACCCCGGCACCGAAGAAGCCGAGGAACAGGCCGATCAGCATGACCGCCTCGGCCCAGGGCAGATGCGCCGGGCCGGCACCCATGAAGGTGGCATAGGCGAAGGCGCCGATGACGGCGACGATGAAGCCGATGGCGATCACCGGGACAGCGCGCCTCTGGCGCCGATCGCCTCCAGCGTCTCCTCCGCTTCGTCCATGTCGTTGCGTGCGCCGGCGATGTGGTCGATGTCGTCGAAACGACCTCCGATGATCAGCAGCAGGATGTCGAGCGTGCGCAGCAGCACCGAGACCATGAAGAAGGCCAGCCCCGCCCCCCACAGGCTTTGCGGGATCCACAGCGGTGCGCGCAGGGCGGAGATGTCGGTCGCGTTGAACATCAGGCTTTCATCCACCAGCGTGTAGGCGCCGTAGGCGAGGAAGGCGGCGAAGACGAAGAGCAGGCAGAAGGCCATCAGATGCGCGAAGGCGCGTGGCCGGGCCGGCAGCATCCGCACCAGCAGGTCGATGCGGATATGCGCGCGCCGCGCCAGCACACCGGCCAGCGACCAGGAAATGCCGATGGCGAGGAAATAGCCCGACAGCTCGATGGTCGATCGCGTCGAGAAGCCGAGGAAGTTCCGCGCGATCACGTCGCCCACGATCAGCAGCGTGGCGGCGAGGAACAACCCTCCTCCCAGCAGCATCAGCGCCAATGCGACGCGGTCGGCGCCGCGCCGCAGGGGACCGAGGGCGGTCGGTTCCACTACGACCCGATCCACACCGGTTGCGCGCCGCCGCGGCGGATCGGCCTTCCAGGCCAGATCGAAGCGGATTCCACCACGCGGATGCCGCCGATCACGCTTCAGGGCGCCCGCACGCCGCTGATCGGCGCGATCACCTGGTTGTAGATCTCGCCGCAGCGCGCGCCGCAGCGCGCCACCCAGGCCGGCAGCACCACGTCGCGGAAGGTGGTCTGGATGGTGGCGAGATCCTCGGCGGAAGGCACCACCTCGATCATGCGGCGCGCCTCGGGCACCACGGTGTGGATGCGGCACTTGTCGGCGAGGCCGAGATTGCAGTCGATGCCGTCCTGCGTCGCCACCGCGCCGAGTTCCCATTGCGCATCGGCGATGCGCTTGAAGCCGTCCTCAAGGAAGGCGCGTACCTCCGGCGTCTGGCGGTTCCACCAGGCGAGGTTCACGAAATAGCCGGACAGCGACCAGGTGGAAGGCAGCGTGTACATGTGGGTGGTGACTTCCCACCACTTGACGCCATTGGCCGTGCCGGTGCCGGTGATGGCGCAGTCGACGGTGCCGCGTTCCAGCGCGGCGTATACCTCGGGGAAGGCGATCGCCGCTGCCTGCGCGCCATAGGCCTGGACGAAATCCGCGACGGACGGGCCGTTGGTGCGCACGCGCAGGCCGCGCATGGACGCCATGCCCGCCACCGGCCGGCGGCAGAAGAACACCTGCGCCGGGAAGGGATAGACCGCGAGCAGCCGCACGCCGACGCGTTCCAGGTCGCGGTTCAGCACCGGCGTCATCGCATCCGCCACGCGGCGTGCCTGGTCCAGCGTCGGGTTCAGCCCGGCGAGGTCGAGCGCATCGAGCATCGGCACGTCGCCCGAAACGACGCCGAGCGTGGCCCCGCCGATCTCCACCTGGCCCGATCGTACCAGGCGGATCACTTCCGGTCCGCCGACCCCGCGCTCGGGCCAGGATTGCAGCGTGACGTTGACGCGCCCGCCGCTGCGCTGGGCGAAGCCGTCGCGCATCATCGGGATATCGACGCGGGTGTATTGCGGCAGCGTCGGGCCCGGCTGCGTCACCGCGGTCATGTTTACCCGCGGTCCAGCGACGAGGTCCTGCGCCAGGACCGGGGCTGCGACGGCCATCAGGGCGGCCGCTGCGGTGGCGAGAAGGCGGAGACGGACCATGGCGGATGTTTCCCAAGCGCTGGATCGGACGCTCGGCATTGCAAGGGTGATGCCAGCGGAGCAGCCCAGGGTGGGCCGCGTTCGAGCCAGGCGTTGCCCAATCCGGCGCCATTCTGTTGCTCCAGGTGGCATGGTTGCCGCCGCGCCCGACGCAACGCAGTCTGAACAGGCAGAAGGAGTGCGCCGCCGATGCCCAAGACGACCGTCTATTCGCCCTTGCTGATGACGCCGACCAATCCGCATTCCCAGGCGACCGTCGCCGGCGGCAATTTCTACGCCGCGACCGTTGCCCTGGATGTCGAGGGCAAGGTGGTCGGCATCGGCGACATCCGTGCCCAGACGCGCCAGGCGCTGACCAACCTGAAGCACCTGCTGGAAGCCGCCGGCGGCAGCCTCGACGACGTCGCGCGGGTGATGATCTACCTGACCGACATGCGCCACTTCGCCGGCATGAACGAGGTCTATCGCGAATTCTTCCATGGCGACTCGCTGCCCAGCCGCGCCAGCGTGACCGGCAGCATGGGCATGCCGGAACTGATGGTGGAATTCGACGTCATCGCCTGGCTTGGCGACAAGGCAACGCCGTCCGCCTGACGCGCGCGGGGCGCCGGCGCGGACAAGCGCGCCACGCATCCGCCCGCCCGGCCGCGATCACATAACGGCAACGCAGCCGTCATCGCTCCGTCGCGCCGCTCGGCTACCCACCCGGCCACTGACGGGGGTCTGGGCATGGCCGGGCGGCGCAACGTATTGCTTATCGTGGTCGATCAATGGCGCGCGGACTGCGTGCCGCATCTGGGCGCGGACTGGCTGCGCACGCCCAATCTCGACCGGCTGTGCCGGGAGGGCGTGACCTTCCGCAACCATGTCACCACCGCGGTGCCCTGCGGGCCGGCGCGCGCCTCGCTGCTGACCGGCCTGTACCTGATGAATCACCGGGCGGTGCAGAACACGGTGCCGCTCGATGCGCGGCACATGAATCTCGGCAAGGCGCTGCGGCTGATCGGCTATGACCCGGCGCTGATCGGCTACACCACCTCGACGCCCGATCCGCGCACCACCGGCCCGCGCGACCCGCGCTTCACGACGCTGGGCGACCTGATGGACGGGTTCCGCAGCGTCGGCGCCTTCGAACCTTCCATGGATGGGTATTTCGGCTGGCTGGCGCAGAACGGCTATCACCTGCCCGACCGCCGCAGCGACATCTGGCTGCCGGAAGGCAAGGATGCCGTGCCCGGCGCGACCGCCCTGCCCTGCCGCATCCCGGCCGAATTGTCGGACAGCGCGTATTTCACCGAACGCGCGCTGACCTACCTGAAAGGCAAGGGCAACAAGCCCTGGTTCCTGCATCTCGGCTACTGGCGCCCGCATCCGCCCTTCGTCGCCTCCGCGCCCTATCACGCGATGTACCGGCCGGAGGACATGCCCGCGCCGATCCGTGCCGCTAGCGTGCCCGATGAAGCGGCGCAGCATCCGATGCTCGGCCATTATCTCGATGCCATCCGCCAGGCGTCGTTCTTTGAGCGCGCCGATGGCCGCGGGGCGGAGCTGGACGCCGCCGAGATCGCGCAGATGCGCGCCACCTATGCCGGCATGATGAGCGAGGTCGATGACTGCCTCGGCCGCGTCTTCGACTACCTGGACGAGACCGGGCAGTGGGAAGACACGATGGTGATCTTCACCTCCGACCATGGCGAGCAGCTCGGCGACCATCACCTGCTTGGCAAGATCGGCTATTTCGACGAGAGCTTCCGCATCCCGCTGGTGGTGAAGGACCCCGACGCGGCGGACGCCGCGGGCCGCATCGAGGACGCCTTCACCGAAAGCGTGGACGTGATGCCGACCATCCTCGACTGGCTGGGCGGCGAGATCCCGCGTGCCTGCGACGGGCGCTCCGTGCTGCCGGTCCTGCATGGCGCGACGCCGGCCGATTGGCGGCGCTTCCTCACCTATGAATTCGACTTCCGCGACGTCTTCTACAGCCAGCCCGAGGGCGCGCTCGGCCTCGGGATGGAGGAAGCGTCGCTGATGGTGGTGCAGGATGCGCGGCGCAAATACGTGCATTTCGCCGCCCTGCCGCCGCTGTTCTTCGACCTGGAGCAGGACCCACACCAGTTCCGCAACCTGGCGCAGGACCCCGCCTATGCCGCCGAGGTGCGCGACTACGCGCAGATCGCGCTGTCGCAGCGCATGACGCATGCCGAACGCACACTGACGCATTTCCGCGCCACGCCGCATGGCCTTGAAGACCGGACCGCGACCGCGACCGTTTCGTTGAAGCGCGCCGCCGAGTGATCAGCGCATCGTTGAAAAGGGACATCGCATGACGACGATCAACCGCCGCGCGCTTCTCGCCGCGCCCGCCCTCGCCGCGCTGCCGCGCATCGCATTGGCCCAGGCCGACCAGCGGCCTTCCATCACAGTCGCGGTGCAGAAGGTGTCGAACTCCAACACACTGGAACCGCTGCGCGAACAGTCGAATGTGGGTGAACGCGTCTTCCTCACCTCGATGTGGGAAGGGCTGCTCGGGCGCGACTACGCCAGCAAGCTCGAGACGATCCCGATGCTGGCGGTGGAGAACCGCCGCATCAGCGACAGCGTGGTGGAATTCAAGCTGCGCCCCGGCGTGAAGTTCCACAACGGCGCGGAGATGACTGCCGAGGACATCGTGTTCTCCTTCGGCAATGACCGCATGTTCGGCCCCGGCGGCCCGAACAGCGGCAGCACCATCCGCGTCGGCGAGGCGATGCCGACGAACGGCGGCAAGGACTTGCCGGTCGAGGTGCCTGCCGTCGCCAACCGGTCCTTCCCCGGCTTCGAGAAGATCGAGATCGTCGATCGCCACACCATCCGCTGGATCAACCGCACGCCGGACGTGACGCTGGAAGGCCGCCTGGCGCGCATCGGCAGCGAGATCGGCAGCCGCCAGGGCTTCGAGCAGGCCTCGGGCTGGCTCGACTGGGCGCGCAAGCCCATCACCACCGGCCCATACAAGGTGGCCGAATACCGCGCCGACCAGTCGCTGACGCTGGTGGCGCATGACGAATACTGGGGCGGCCGCCCGCCGATCCGCCAGCTCCGCTTCGTCGAGGTGCCCGAAGTCGCATCCCGCGTGAACGGGTTGCTGTCGGGCGAATACCACTTCGCCTGCGACATCCCGCCGGACCAGATCACCGGCATCGAGCGCAACGCCGCATTCCAGGTCGTGGGCGGCACCATCCCGAACCACCGCCTGACGGTGTTCGACAAGACCCACGCCGTGCTGCGCAACCAGCTGGTGCGCCGCGCCTTCACCCATGCGATCGACCGCCAGGCGATCGTGGACAGCCTGTGGGCCGGGCGCACCGTGATCCCGAAGGGGCTGCAGTGGGAATTCTACGGCGACATGTTCATCGCCGACTGGGCCGTGCCGCGCTTCGACCAGGCGGAGGCGCGCCGCCTGCTGCGCGAAGCCGGGTATCGCGGCGAGCCGATCCCCTATCGCCTCCTCAACAACTACTACACCAACCAGACGCCGACCGCGCAGGTGCTGGTCGAGATGTGGCGTCAGGTCGGCCTGAACGTGCAGATCGAGATGAAGGAGAATTGGTCGCAGATCCTCGAGCGCTCGCCGAGCCGCGCGGTGCGCGACTGGTCGAATTCGGGGCTGTTCAGCGACCCCGTCTCCTCGCTGGTGAACCAGCATGGTCCGAACGGCCAGCAGCAGCAGGTCGGCGAGTACGCGAATGAGGAATTCAACCGCCTCTCGGTCGAGCTGGAGACCAGCACCGACCGCGCCCGCCGCCGCGTGGCCTTCCAGCGCATGCTGGTGATCGCGGAGCGCGAGGACCCCGCCTACACCGTGCTGCACCAGAACGCGACCTTCACCGCGAAGCGCAAGGATATCCGCTGGACCGCGGCGCCGGCCTTTGCGATGGATTTCCGCGCGCAGAACTGGGGCGCGTGATGATGCTGACCCGCCGGGCGGCGCTGGCTGGCGCCGCCGCGCTCACCCTGCCGCGTCCCGGCCTCGCCCAGGCGGATCAGCGGCCTTCCATCACCATCGCCGTGCAGAAGGTGGTGAACAGCAACACGCTGGAGATGGCGCGCGAGCAGTCCAATGTCGGCACGCGCGTCTTCGGCTCCTACGCCGAGATGCTGATCGACACCGATTGGATCGGCGATCTGTCGCTACGGCCGGGCCTGGCCACCGCCTGGCGGCGCATCGATGACCGCACGGTCGAACTCGACCTGCGGCAGGGCGTGCGCTTCCACAATGGCGACGTGATGACGGCGGAGGATGTCGTCTTCTCCTTCGGCCCGGAACGGCTGTGGGGCAGCGCTGCGCAGCCGTCGGCGGGCACGCTGTTCACCAGCGCCACCGCGGGCGGCGCCGGCAAGGCACCGCCGCCCGAGGTCTCGGGCATCGCGCGCCGCACCTATCCGGGTTTCGATCGCATCGAGATCGTCCGCCCCGGCGTCATCCGCTTCGTCAACCGCACGCCGGATGTCACGCTGGAAGGCCGCATCGCGCGCAATGTCGGCATGATCGGGTCGCAGCGTGGCTTCGCCGAGGCGGAATCCTGGCTCGCCTGGGCGCGCAAGCCGGTCGGCACCGGGCCTTATCGCATCGCCGAGTTCCGCCCCGACCGCGACCTGGTGCTGGAAGCCTTCGACGACTACTGGGGCGGCCGCCCGCCGCTGCGCCGCATCCGCTTCGTCGAGGTGCCTGAACCGTCGTCGCGCATCGCCGGCCTGCTGTCCGGCGAATACGACTTCGCCTGCGACGTGAACCCCGACCAGATCGCCGATATCGAGCGCAATCCGCGCTTCGAGGTGGTGGGCAGCACCATCACGAACCACCGCCTGACGGTGTTCGACCGTAACCATCCGCAATTGCGCGATGCGCGGGTGCGCCGCGCTTTCACCCATGCGATCGACCGCCAGGTGATCGTCGATGCGCTGTGGGCCGGCCGCACGGTGATCCCGAAAGGCCTGCAATGGGACTATTACGGCGAGATGTTCCAGGCCGACTGGTCTGTGCCGGCATTCAACCCCGCCGAAGCGCGTCGCCTGCTGCGTGAGGCCGGGTATCGCGGTGAGCCGATCCCCTACCGGCTGCTCAACAACTACTACACCGGGCAGACCGCGACCGCGCAGGTCCTGGTCGAGATGTGGCGCGCCGTCGGCCTCAACGTGCAGATCGAGATGCGCGAAAACTTCGGCCAGGTCTTCGACCGCAACGGGCCGCGCGCCGTGCGCGACTGGTCGAACAGCGCCGCCTTCAACGACCCCGTCTCCTCCATCACCGCCGCCTTCGGGCCGGAGGGCCAGAGCCAGCAGGTCGGCGAATGGACCAATGAGGAGTTCAACCGGCTCTCGGTGGAACTTGAGACCAGCACAGACCGCGCCCGTCGCCGCGTGGTGTTCCGCCGCCTGCTGGAAATCGCCGAGCGCGAGGACCCCGTCTACACCGTGCTGCACCAGACAGCGACCTTCACCGCCAAGCGGCGCGATATCCGTTGGAAGGCCGCGCAATCCTTCCTGATGGATTTCCGCCGCGAGAATTGGGGCCGCTGACCGTGGCGCGCCGCAGCCCGGTTGCCTGGCCATGAGTCTCGTCACCATCCGCGACCTTGCCGTCAGCTTCGACGACGTGCCCGCGCTGCGTGGCGTGGACCTCGACATCGCGCCCGGCGGCGCGTTGGGCATGGTGGGTGAATCCGGCTGCGGCAAGTCGGTCACCTGGCTCGCCGCGCTCGGCCTGCTGCCCGGGCGTGCGCGGGTCACCGGCCGCGTCACGCTGAGTGGCCAGGACATCCTGGCGGCACCGCCCGCGACGCTCGACCGCGTGCGCGGCGGGCGCGTCGCCATGATCTTCCAGGACCCGGCGAGCAGCCTCAATCCGGTGCATCGCCTCGGTGCTCAGGTGGGCGAAGCGCTGCGGCTGCACCGCGGCATCACCGGCGGCGCCGCGCGCGCCGAGGCCAGGCGCCTGTTCGACCAGGTCGGCATTCCCGACGCCGCGCGGCGCCTCGATGCCTATCCGCATGAATTGTCGGGCGGGCAGAACCAGCGCGTGATGATCGCCATGGCGCTCGCCGGCCAGCCGGAATTGCTGGTGGCGGATGAACCGACCACCGCGCTCGACGTGACGATCCAGGCGCAGATCCTGGACCTGCTGAACCGGTTGCGGCGGGAGACGGGCATGGCGCTGGTGCTGATCTCGCACGACCTCGGCGTCGTCTCGGAAACCTGCGAGGAAGTCGCCGTGATGTATGCCGGGCGCATCGTGGAACAGGCGCCGGCGGCGACGCTGTTCACCAATCCGACGCACCCCTACACGCAGGGGCTGCTGGCGGCGCTGCCGCCGATCGACGGTCCGAAGCGGCCGCTCGCGGCGATTCCGGGCGGCGTGCCGGAACCCTGGGCGATGCCGCCAGGCTGTGCCTTCGCGCCGCGATGCCCTCATGCGGCGGCCGCCTGCGCCGTGCGCGTCCCGGCGGCAGCCCGGATCGGCGCCGACCACAGCGCGGCCTGCATCCTCGCGTCGCGCGAAATGGTGCCGGCATGAGGGACACGCCGATGCTCAAGGCGCGCGACCTGGTGCGCCGCTATGGCATGCGCCGCGGCCTACTGGGGCGCAATGTTGATGTCACCGCGGTCGCCGGCGTGTCGCTCACGCTCGAACGCGGGCGCACGCTCGGGCTGGTGGGTGAATCGGGCTGCGGCAAATCGACCACCGGCCGAATGGTGCTGGGCCTCGAAACCTCCGATGCCGGCAGCGTGGATTTCGAGGGTCGGACCATGCCGCCACCCGGCAGCGCCACCTGGCGGGCGATGCGCGCGCGCATGCAGATGGTGTTCCAGGATCCGCTTGGCGCGCTCGACCGCCGCATGACGGTGGCGGCGCAGATCGCCGAACCGCTCGAGATCCATCGCATCGGCGATGCTGCGGGCCGGGCAGCGCGGGTCGAGACGCTGCTGCGCAGCGTCGGTCTGCGCCCGGACCAGGCGCTGCGCTATCCGCATGAATTGTCGGGCGGGCAACGCCAGCGCGTCGTGCTCGCGCGTGCGCTTGCGACCGACCCGGCGCTGCTGGTCTGCGACGAGCCGATCAGCGCGCTCGACGTGTCCATCCAGGCGCAGGTGATGAACCTGCTGGTCGAGTTGCAGGCCGCGCACGGCATGGCGGTGCTGTTCATCAGCCACGACCTCCGCGCGGTGCGCCAGGTCAGCGAGCGCGTCGCGGTGATGTATCTCGGCACCGTCGTCGAGGAAGGCGAACCCGACGCGCTGCTGCAGGATGCGCGGCATCCCTACACCCAGGCGCTGGTCTCGGCGATCCCGCAGCCGGGGCGTGGCGGCCAACGCATTGTGCTGCAGGGGGACCCGCCCAATCCCGCGACACGACCGACGGGCTGCCCGTTCCACCCGCGCTGCCCCGCGGCGGTCGCGCGATGTTCGCGTGACGTGCCGGTGCTGCGCGACCATCCGGGCGGCCGTCGCGTCGCCTGCCACCTGGCCGAACCGGCCGCCATCGCAGAGGCCGCCTGAATGCTCCGCTTCCTGGCCACGCGGCTGGCCCGCGCGCTGCTGACCATCGCCATGGTGGTGACCTTCGCCTTCGTCGTGCTGCGACTGTCGGGCGACCCCGCCCTTCTGATCATGAGCGTGGATGCACCGCCCGAGGCGATCGCCGCCTTCCGCCAATCCTGGGGCCTCGATGAGCCATTGTGGATGCAATACGCGAAGTATTTCGGCGCCATCCTGCATGGCGATCTCGGCCGGTCCATGCGCGACGGGCGCGACGCCATCGCGCTGGTGGCCGAACGCATCCCCGCCACGCTGGCGCTGACGCTGCCCGCGCTTGCGATCAAGGTCGGCATCGGCATCCCGGCCGGCATCAACGCGGCGCTGCACCGCAATTCGCTGACCGACCGCGCGGTGATGACGCTGGCGGTGATGGGCTTCACCGTGCCGTCCTTCGTGCTGGGGCTGCTGCTGGTGCTTCTGTTCGCGGTGCAACTCGGCTGGCTGCCCTCGGGTGGGCAGGGCACCTGGCGGCATGCGGTGCTGCCGGTGATCACGCTCGGCGTCGGCGGCGCGGCGGTGCTGGCGCGCTTCACGCGGTCCGCCATGCTGGAAGTGCTCGGCCAGCCCTATATCCGCACGGCGAGTGCCAAGGGCGTGCCCTGGGGCGCGGTGGTGCGCGGCCATGCACTGCCGAATGCCGCCATTCCGACCGTGACCATCATCGGCTTCATGGTGGGCAGCCTGATCGCCGGGGCGGTGGTGGTGGAGAGCGTGTTCTCCTGGCCCGGCGTCGGTCGACTGCTGGTGGTGGCGGTGGCGAACCGCGACCTCGCCGTCGTGCAATGCATCCTGCTGCTGGTGGCGGCGACCATGGTCAGCTCGAACTTCATCGTGGACCTGCTGTATGGCGCGCTGGATCCACGCCTGCGCCAGGCACGCGCCGGGGGGGCGGGCTGATGTCGGACATCGCCATTGCCGCCCCTGTCGCGGCCCCGGTCAAGGCGCGGCTGCGCATCCCGCCCTGTGTCGCCATCGGGCTCGGCTGGATCGCGCTGATGCTGGCGGTCGCACTGCTGGCTGATGTGATCAGCCCCTATGGCTACACGGCGCTCGACCTGCGCAACCGGCTGTCGCCGCCGGTCGGTTTCGGCGGCAATTGGGCGCATGCGCTGGGCACGGATGAACTCGGGCGGGACGTACTGTCGCGGCTGATCCAGTCGATCCGCATGAGCCTGGTGATCGCCTTCGGCGCGACCATTATCGGCGCCGCCTTCGGCACGACGATGGGTTTCCTCGCCGCGCATTTCCGCGGGCCGGTGGAACAGGCGGTCCTCGCGCTGGTGGATTTCTCGGCCGCCCTGCCCTTCCTGATCCTCGCACTCTCCGTGCTCGCCTTCTTCGGCAATGCGCTGTGGCTGTTCGTCCTGCTGCTGGGCTTCCATGCCTGGGAACGCTATGCGCGCATTGCGCGCGGCCTGGCGATCAGCGCCGGCGCGCAGGGCTATGCGGCGGCGGTGCGGCAGCTCGGCGCCGGACCGTTGCGCATCTATGGGCGGCACATCCTGCCCAACATCGCCTCGACGCTGATCATCTCGATGACGCTGGCGTTTCCGGAAGTCATCCTGCTGGAGAGCGGGCTGTCCTTCCTCGGTCTCGGCGTGCAGCCGCCGGCGACCTCGCTGGGCAACATGGTGGGCTATGGGCGCGAATACCTGACGCGGGCGCCGTGGATCCTGCTGGCACCCGCCTTCACCATCATCCTGACGACGCTCGCGATTTCCATCGTCGGCGACTGGCTGCGCGACCGGCTGGATCCGACGCTGCGCTGAAGGCGCTACAGCCCGAAGCGGTCGCGGATGCGGCCTTCCATCACCTTCGCCATCACGCCGAGGCGCCAGAAGCCATGGAAGGGGATCGGGCGGATCGGCGTCACCGGCATGGCGATGTCGCCTGCGGGCGTGCCGGTGGCAAGCCTCGCGATCTCGCCACCCATGGCGGTGGACAGGGCGACGCCGCGGCCATTGTAGCCGAGGCAGGCCCACAGGCCCGGCGCGGCCTCGTGGATATGCGGGTAGTGGTCCTTGGTCATGGCCAACTGCCCGTTCCAGCCATGCGTCCAGGCGGCGCCACGCAATTGCGGCCAGAGCTTCTGCGCGTAGTCGATCAGGTATTGGACGGGCCGATGGTCTCCGATCGGCCGCTGCGGCCCGCGCCCGCCGATCAGCAGCCGCCCGGCCTGGTCGACGCGCAGGTAGACGGTGATGTGCCCGCTTTCATAGAGCGACCCGCGATGCGGCATGATGCCGCGCACGACATCGTCCGGAACCGGCGCGGTGGCCGCGATGGAGCTGAACACCGGCACGACCGACTGCCGCAGGCCAGGCCACAGGTCGCCGGTATAGCCATTGGTCGCAAGCACGACCGTGTCGGCGCGCACGGTGCCGGTGGGCGTCGCGGCGTGCCAGCGGCCGCCGTCGCGCGACAGCGCCGTGACCGGCGTCCCGCCATGGATCACCGCGCCGGCCCGCTGCGCCGCGCCGGCCAGGCCGCGCGCGTAATCGAGCGGCTGCACATCGCCGCCGCTCGCATCCACCATCACCGCAAGGTAGCGATCATGACCGGTCGCCGCGCGCGCCGCATCGCCTTCCAACAGCGTGACGGGCATGCCGCGGCGCATGCCTTGCTCGGCCGAACGGCGCACGCCATCGGCGTGGCGCGGCTGATAGGCGGCGCGCAGCGTTCCGCCCTGCCGCGCGTCGCATTCAATCTGCCAGCGGCGGATCAGGGCGAAGGTCGTCTCCGGCGCGGCCCAGGCGAAGCGCACCATGCGGCCGCCGAGCTCCGCGCCGAAATCGCGCTCCACCTCGTCCGGATCGGGTTTGAGGCCCGGGTTGACCTGTCCGCCATTGCGCCCCGAAGCGCCCCAGCCGGGCTCGGCCGCTTCCAGCACGATCACGCGCACGCCGCGCTCGGCCAGGTGCAGGGCGGTGGACAGGCCGGTGAAGCCGCCGCCGACCACCAGCACATCGGCCTGCGCGTCGCCGTCCAGCGGCGGCGTCACCGGTGCGGGGCGCGCGGTCGCGGCGTAGAGGCTCGGGGGCAGGGCAGAAGCGGTCATGGTCAGCCCGTCGGCAAGGTGTTCCCCACGACAGGCACGCCGCATGCCATGGGGCGCGGGGTCAGCGGGCAAGTCGTACGAATCGGCACGCCAGGCCAGCGTCCCCGGACGTTCTTCCACGCGCCGATCACGCCTTCAATGCGCAGCGCGACGCGCGGATCGGCATCCGGCGCCGGATGACCGGCGCGGTACCGCGCTCGGCCGCTTCATCGGCGCCCCGTTCCTGCGCGTCGGGGATGCGCCACCGGGGATACCTCCGTCGATGGCCGCGCAGCCGAGGGCGATGCCGCCGGTATCCGCGTCCGACGCATGGAAGGTGGTCGGGCCGGGGCGCGCGCTCCCCGCCCGCGGGCCGTCGCCCATTTCCAACTGCCGGGCATCCGGTATTCTCGCCGACGCATGAAATTCCTCCACGCCGCCGACATCCATCTGGACAGCCCCCTGTCCGGCCTTCATGCGCGAGCGGACCTGCCGGCCGACATCATCGCCCACTGCACGCGTCGCGCCTTCTCCGCGATGGTCGATCTCGCGCTGGCCGAGGACGTCGCCTTCGTCGTGATCGCCGGCGACCTCTACGACGGCAACTGGAAGGATTTCTCCACCGGCCTGTTCTTCGCGGCGGAGATGCAACGGCTCGACCGGCCATGTTTCCTGTTGCGCGGCAACCACGACGCCCGCTCGGTCATCACGCGCAGCCTCCGCGCGCCGACCAATGTGCGCGAATTCTCCTCGCGCACCTGCGAAACCATCCAGCTTCCCGAGCTTGGCGTCGCCCTGCATGGACATTCCTTCCCCAACCGCGCGGTGCCGGAGGATCTCTCCGCCGGCTATCGCGATGCCGTCCCCGGCATGCTCAACATCGGCGTCCTGCACACCTCGGCCGAGGATCCCGGCGAGCACGAAACCTACGCGCCGTGCCAGGTCGAGAGTCTTCGCCTGAAGGGCTACGACTACTGGGCCCTGGGCCACATCCATGCGCGCCGTATCCTGTCCGAGCGCCCCTGGATCGTCTTCCCCGGCAATCTCCAGGGCCGTCACGCGCGGGAGTCCGGTCCCAAGGGCTGCTCGCTGGTAACGGTGGAGGACGGCCAGGTCGTCGCGGTCGAACACCGCAGCGTCGATGTGCTGCGCTGGGCGATGCTCGACGTCGATGCGGAAGGCGCCGATGTCGCGATGCTCACCGAACGCATCGCACAGGCCACGGCGGCGGCGGTCGCGGCGGCGGATGACCGCCCGCTGCTCGCGCGGCTGAGCCTCGCCGGCGCCACCGCGCTGCATGGCCGGCTGGTCGGCGACACCGACCAGCTCGCCGCCGAGTGCCGCGCCGCCGCGATCGAGGCCGGCGGCGCGCTGTGGGTTGAAGCGGTCCGGGTGCGCACGCGGCCGCTGCGCGTCGCGGCGGATGATGCGCTGCTGCCGCTGCGCGCCGCCTTCGACGCGGGCCTCGACGATGAGGACTTGGCGCGCGGCGTGCTGGCCGACATGCAGGCCATCCGCGAGAAACTGCCCGCGGTCGCGCAGGCGGATCTGGACCTGCCTACCGATGCCGGGGCGCTGGGCGCCCTCGCCACCGATGCCTGGGAGATCGTGGCGGCAGCGATCGCCGCGGCGGACCCGCGCACATGAGGCTGCGCCGCCTCGACCTGCTGCGCTACGGGCATCTGAGCGATGTCGCGCTCGATTTCCCGGCGGATGCGCCGCTGTGCGTCGTGGCCGGCCGGAACGAGGCCGGCAAGTCCACGGCACTGGCGGCGATCTCGGATGCGCTGTTCGGCTTCCCCGAGCGCACCCCGTTCGGCTTCCTTCACGAAGGGTCGCAGTTGCGGGTCGGGTTCACCCTGGCGGCCCGCGACGGTGGCGAGACCGCCTTCCTGCGCCGGAAGGGCCGGCGCGACACCTTGCGGGATGCCGAGGACCAGCCGGTGCCGGAGGCCGTGCTGGCGCGCTTCCTCGGTGGCATCGGGCGCAAGCCCTTCGAGGCGCGCTTCGGCCTGAACGGCGCCCGCCTGCGCGAAGGGGCCCAGGACCTGCTGCTGAGCGGCGGCGAGGCCGGCGAGAGCATCCTCGCCGGCATGGGACTGATGCATCTGCGCACCGCGCTCGCACGGTTGGACGAGGAGGCGAAGTCGCTGTTCGGCGACGGACGCGGCAGGCGCCGCCTGTCCGCCGCCATCGACACCTGGCGCACCGCCCAGGCCGCCGCCGAGGAGGCCTCGGTCCGGCCCCGCGACTGGGAACAGGCCACCGAGGACCACGCCCGCACGGTCGCCAGGCTGGCGGAGCTGCGGGACACGCTGCGCGCGCTGACGGCGGAGGCGCGTCGCCTCGAGCGATTCCGCCGTGTCAGGCTGCCGCTGGCGGAACTGCAGGCGGCCCGCCACGGTCTCGCGGCGGTGGCCGACGCCCCCCGGCTGCCCGCCGATGCCGAGGCGGTGCTGCGCCGCGCCGCGGATGAACGTCGCATCGCGCGGCTGGATGCCGAGCGGGAAGCGGCGGATATCGCCCGCCTGGATGCGGCGCGGGCGGCGTTGCCGCAGGACCCGGCGGTGCTGGACCTGCAGGATGAGATCGACGCGCTGGCCGAACGCCGGCCCATCGCCGGGCAGGCGGCGCAGGACCTGCCGGGCGTGCATGCCGGCATCCTGGCGTTGCGCGCGGCGGTTGCCGATGCCGCCCGGGACCTCGGGATCGCCACGCCGCCCGAGGCGCTGCGCGACAGCGTTCCGCCCGACAGCCTGCGGCGGCGCGCGCACGCGCTGATCCGCCAGCGCGCCGCCCTGGCCGCGCAGGCCGGTGCCGCGGCCGAGGCCCTGGCCGCCGCCCGCCGGCGCCATGAGGCGGCGACCGCCGAGTTGGACCGGATGCCGGTGCCGCCCTCGCCGGCGCCGTTGCGTCGGGCGATCGAGGCCGTCCGGGCGGAAGGGCCGCTCGACCTCGACCTCGGCCGGGCCGAACGCGCCCTGGCCGGCGCCGCGCAGGCCACGCAGGCGGCGCTGGCCGCCCTGCCGCTGTGGGCCGGCGACGCGGCGGCCCTGGTTGCCTGCGCCGTGCCGCTGCAGGCGGAAACCGAGGCGGTAGCCGCGCGGCTGGCCGCCTCGGCTCAGGCCCAGGCGGCGGCACGCCAGTCGGCCGCCGACCTGGCCACCGCCATCGCCCAGCTCGACGAGGAGATCGCCGAACTGGCGCGCGGCGAGACCGTGGCGACCCGCGACGCCGTCGCGGCCGCCCGCGCGTTGCGCGACCGTAGCTGGGGGCTGATCCGTGGTGCCCTGGATGGCGCCGCGGCACCGCCCGTTGCGCAGCAGCGTGCCGACCTGCCGGACGGCCCGCTGGCCGATGTCTTCGAGACGCTGCGCGACGAGGCCGACAGGATCGCCGACCAGCGCGCGGACGACGCGCAGCGCGTCGCCGACTACCAGGCCCGGACCGCGCGACGGGCCGTTCTGCTTGGGCGCAGGGCGGAGGCAGAGGCGGCCTTGGCGGACGCCATCGCGGGCATGGCCGCCGCGGAGGCCGCGTGGCAGGCGCTGTGGTCCCCGGCGGGGCTCGAACCGCAGGGCCCGGCGGCCATGGTGGAATGGCGCCGCGCCCGATCCGAGGTGCTGCGGCTGCTGGATGCCGAGCATCTGTCGCGCCAGCGGCGCGACGAACTGGCGGACCGGCGCGAACGGGCGCGCGCGGCCCTGATGGCGATGCTGCCCGCGGCCGAACCGACCGACACCGTCGCGGGTGTGCTGACGAAGGCGGATACCGCCTGCCTGGACGCGGAGGCCGCCGTGCTGGCGCGCCAGCGGCTTGCCGACAGGGTCCGCCAGGATGGCGAACGCCTGCCGGAACTGCGCGACGCGGCGGACGCTGCCGCCACGAAGCTCGAAGCCTCCGGCGCCGAGTGGCGATCGGTCGCCGCGGCCCTTGGCCTGGATGCGCAGGCCGGCGGGGAGGCCGTTGAATCGGCACTGACCGCCTGGATGCGCATCGCCGAGGCTGCCGAGGCCTGGCGTCGGGACGAAAGCCGCATTGCGCGGATGGAGCAGGAGACCGGCCGTTTCGCCCGGCAGACGCAGGACCTCCTGGCGCGCCTGTCGGAGCCGGCGTCCGATGCGCCCGCCGCTTTCGCATGCGGCAGGCTGGCCGGCCGGCTGGCCGACGCGCGCAAGGCGCGCGACGAGGCGCTGGCCCTGTCCCGGCGCATCGCCGAGCGCGATGCGGCACGGGCCGCGGCCACGCAGCGCCTGCTCGCGGCCGAACGGGTGCTGGAGGATTTGCGCGCCAGCGCCGGTGCCGGCGATGACCAGGCGCTTGAGGCCGCGATCGCGCGCGCCCGCCAGCGCGACGCCCTGGTGACCGGGATCGACCGCCTCGAAACCCTCGTCCTGGAGCAGGGGGATGGGCTGGGCGAGGAGGCCTTGCGCACCGAGGCCGCAGGCATCGATGCGGATGCCGTGCCGGCGCGCCTGGCGGAAATCGAAGCGGA
Source organism: Roseomonas sp. CAU 1739 (assembly GCF_039839775.1). Taxonomy (NCBI): domain Bacteria; kingdom Pseudomonadati; phylum Pseudomonadota; class Alphaproteobacteria; order Acetobacterales; family Roseomonadaceae; genus Roseomonas; species Roseomonas sp. CAU 1739. The sequence goes on along the minus strand of NZ_JBDOQQ010000014.1, from coordinate 30,156 downwards.
GCACGCCGCGCTGGGCGATGAGCGGGATCGCCTCGGCACGGCCCGTGCCGAGGCGGAGGCCCGGCTGGCGCGGATGCGTGCCGGCCAGGATGCCGCGGGCCGAGCGCAGGAGGCGGAGACCGCGCTCGCCGATGCCCGCGACGCAGCCGAGCGATATGGCCGGGTGCATCTCGCCCGCGTCCTGCTGCGCGCCGGGATCGAACGGTTCCGGGCCGAACAGCAGGGACCGCTGCTGCGCGGCGCGGGGGAGCATTTCGCGCGCCTCACGGCCGGCCGCTATGCGCGGCTCGGTGTGGACGAGGATGCCACCGGGCGCACCATCCTGCGCGCGGTGCGGGAGGATGGCCTGGAATGCCCGGTCGAGTCGCTCAGCGAGGGCACGCGCGACCAGCTCTACCTGGCGCTGCGCATCGCGGCGGTCCAGGACCACGCCCGGCATGCCGAGCCGCTGCCCTTCATCGCCGACGACCTGCTGGTGCATTTCGACGACACCCGCGCCGATGCGGCGCTCACGGTGCTCAGCGACCTCGGGCGCGCCACCCAGGTCGTGCTGTTCACGCATCACGAGCACATCGTCGAATTGGCCCGGCGGCAGCCCGGCGCGGCGATACGGCGCCTGCCGGAGGGCTTCGGTGGGTTGGTCGCGCAGGGCGCCGGGCGGGCCGCGGTCTCCCCGTGACCTGGGTGATCGACGCAAGGCCAGGCCCGGTGGCACGGCGTCGCGGCCCCCGGCACGCAAGGGTTGCCGATGGCGCGGGAACCGCCGCGGTCCGGCGCCCGCACCCCGCGACCATGGCTTCTCCTTGCTATTTCGGCCGGCTTATACTAGTTTCTGCACGTCAGCCTTGTTTGGTTCGGCCTGCTCTCCGAGCTCGTGATCGAGCGCCGAGGCCGCTGACCGCTCCCTAAAGAAGATTGATCCAGCATGCGGTTTCGCATGCTGGCACCGCATGTTTGAACGGAGCTTCCCCATGTCCATCGGCACCATCAAGTGGTTCAACGCCACGAAGGGCTATGGCTTCATCCAGCCCGATGACGGCACCAAGGACGTGTTCCTGCACATTTCCGACGTCGAGCGTTCGGGCATCGGCACGCCGCAGGAAGGCGACAAGATCGAATTCGACATCCAGAAGGGTCAGCAGGGCAAGATGTCCGCGACCAATCTGCGTCGGGCCTGACAGCCGTCTGCGCGACGCTGGCGGCGCCGTCCACCCGGACGGGGCCGCCAGCACCCGCAGGCAGGCATCGCGACATGCGCGGCGCGGGACCCGTCCCGGCGCGCAACGGCATCACCGCCGCGGCGGTGATGGTCCGGCGTCCACGCCGGACACCGGCCCGCCGGGACCCACCCGGCCGCGCCGGGCATCCCCCACCGGGATGGCAACGGCCACCCCCAACGCAGGACAGCAGTAAGCAACGATGCAAGGTATGAAGCGCGACGACTTCAACGACCGCCGCAAGACCGCGGAAAGCGCGCGCAACGCGCTGCTGGAGCGCTTCCGCGCACAGCCCCGCCCCGATGACCCCGTGGTGCAGGAGCGCCTCGCCGCACAGCGCGCCGTTGCCGAGGCCCGCGAGCAGCGCCGTGCCGACCGCGAGGCCGAACGCGCCGCGCAGGCCGTGGCCGCCGCCGCCGAGGCCGCGCGCCTGGTCGCCGAGGAAGCCGCACGCCAGGCCGAGCTCGCCCGCCTGGCCGCCGAGGAAGCGCAGCGGGTCGCCGAAGCCGCACGCCAGGCCGCCGCTGCGTCCATGGAACAGGAGGAGCGCGCCGCCCTTCTCGATGCCGAGAAGAAGGCCCGCGCCCTGGCGCTCGCCGCCGAACAGAAGGCCATGCGCGACGCGCGCTACGCCGCCCGCAAGGCGCGCCGCGGGTAACACCGCCGGCCAGCCTGGCACCCGCACTTCATCGAGGCGGCCGCATCGCGGCCGCCGACTGAGAGGATACCCTCATGGCGATCCCAGCCCTCCAGCCCACGGCCCCGAAATCGGAAGCCGAGATCGATGAAGAAGTCGCGTCCCTGGCCAAGCGGCATCGCATCTCGCCGGCCATCGTGCGTGAGATCATGCGGCGCGCGGGTGCGACGGACCGCACGCTGATCGAACGCGAGATCGCCAAGGGCAAGGCGCGCCGCTGACCTCGCGCCCCGGCCAGGTGGATCACCTGACCGGGTAACCCGCCACCCGGCCGCGGCTCAGTAGACGTCGCGCCGGTATCGTCCCTCCGCCGCCAGGGCCTCGAGACCCTCCACGCCCAGCGCCTCCTGCAGCACGGCGTGCATGCCGGGCGCCATGCCCTGCAGGCTGCCGCAGACCAGGATGACCGCGCCGTCGGCGATCCATCGCCGCAACGCGGGTTCCGCGGCCCGTAGCGCGTCCTGCACATACCGTCCCGGTCCGTCGCGCGAGAAGGCGAGGTCCAGCCGCGCCAGGTCGCCCGCGGCAAGCCAGCCCTCGATCTCCTCGCCGCACAGGAAATCCCGCGCGCTGCTGCGTTCGCCGAACAGCAGCCAGTTCCGTCGGCGCCCGGCGCGCCGCCGTGCCTGCAGATGCGCCCGCAGGCCGGCGATGCCGGTGCCATTGCCGATCAGGATCATCGGCACGTCCTGGTCCGGTGCGCGGAAGGCGGGATTCGGGCGCAGCCGCAGCGTGACCTCGCCGCCGATCGGGACATGCGCCGTCAGCCAACCGGAACCGAGGCCGATCTCGCCGTCGGCGCCGCGCACCTGGCGCACCAGCAGTTCGAGCCGACCGGCCTCCGGAATGGAGGCGATGGAATAGTCGCGGCGGGGCAGCGGCGGCAGCCGCGCGAGCAGCGCCGCCGGCGCCAGGCCGGTCAGGCCCGAGGCGTCCGCAGGCAGGCGCCGGGTCGCCAGCGCCTCGGACAGCGCCGGGCTGCCGCCACCGCCGAGCCCGAGGGCGGCAAGCAGTCCCTGCACCGCCCGCGGCGGATTGCACGGCGCCAGCACCGCGATGTCGCCGGCCTGCCAGCACGGCTGGCCCGCCAAAGGTTCGAAGGCCAGCCGGAACACCGGGGCGCCAAGCCCATCGGGGTTCAGCACGCAGCGCTCAACCAGCCTCCAGGGCGCGAAATCCTCGGCAAGGGCAAGGATGGTGCTGGCCGGCGTGGTGCCGGCCAGTCCCTCGACTTGCGCCTGCCAGTGGTCCAGCGCCTCGACCGCGCCGCCATCGACTTCGATGCGGTCGAACAGCGGCGTGGCGCCCTGGGCCTGAAGCCAGGCATCCAGGCGCCGGCCGAAATCGCAATACCGCGCATAGTCGCTGTCACCGAGCGCGAGCAGCCCGTAATCCAGCCCCGACAGGGCTGCCGGCCCGCCCATCACCCGGCGCACGAAGCGCGCGGCGCTGTCGGGGGCATCGCCCTCGCCGGTGGTGCTGATCAGGAACAGCGCGCGGCGTGCCGAGGCCAGCGCATCCGCATCCAGACCATCCACGCCGCTGACCCGCACCGGCACTGCGCCGGCCCGCAGCACCGCCGCGGTGCGCTGCGCGAGTTCCTCGGCGAAGCCGGTCTGGCTGGCATAGGCGACCAGTATCGGCGGCGCGCCGGCCGCAACGGCCGCTGGCGCGGCGGGCCGGCGGCGGCGTGCGGCACGCCAGGCGATCAGCCCGCACAAGGCGGCATAGGCGGCCAGCACGGCCAGGGCGGCGAGCAGCCGTCCGCTTTCCGGCGACATCGTCGGTTCCATGTTCAGTCGAGCATGGCGGCGAGCGCGGGCGACATATGTTCGGCAATGCGCCCGGCGGCGTCGCGCGCCACGACCAGTGCCGCGATGCCGTGGCGCGTCGCGTGGTCGAGCCCCGCCGGCAACCCAAGCACCGCCAGCGCGGTCGCCAGCGCATCGGCCTGCATGCAACGCCGATGCAGCACCGTGACGGCGACGACATCCGGCGCGATCGGCCAACCGCTGCGCGGGTCGATCGTATGCCCGTAGGTCACGCCGCCATGGACGAAGTTGCGCCGATAATCGCCCGAGGTGGCGACGGCGAGGTCGTGCAGCGCGACCAGATAGCCTGGCGCCTGGTCCGGCACCGGTCGCTCCAGCGCCACCCACCAGGGCGAGCCGTCCGGCTTCACGCCGCGCCCGCGCAACTCGCCGCCGATCTCGACGAGGTAGCAGGTGACGCCTGCCGCCTCGAGACCGTCCGCGACAAGGTCCACCGCATGGCCCTTGGCGATGCCACTGAGGTCGAGCGCCACGCCACCGGGCTGGCGCAATCCGCCGGCCGCATCGATGGCCAGTTGCCGCCAGCCGACCCGGCCAAGGGCTTCGGCCATCGCACCCTGTGGCGGCGGTCCTTCATGAATGGTCGGCACCGCGCCGAAGCCCCACAGATCGACCAGCGGGCCGATCGTCGGGTCGAAGGCGCCGCCGCTCGCCGCGGCGGTCGCCAGCGCGCACTCCAGCACGCCGCGGAACCCGGGCGGCAGCACCATCGTGCCGCCGGCGGGCAGGCGGTTGAAGCGGCTCAGCGCGGAATCGGCGCGCCAGCCGCTCATCTCCGAGATCACCCGGTCGAGCCGCCTCTCGATCTCCGCGCGCAGCCGACCGGCATCGCCGCCGGCGACGCAACGCACCGACCAGCTCGTGCCCATCGTCGCGCCGTCCAGCACTTGAACAGGCAGGCCGCGCGGCGGCGACGGCGGCGCGAAGGCCGTCGGTATCAGGACCTTATGCATGGCCGGCCGTGTCAGCGTCGCACCGGCCCCGCGATCACGGCAGCACCTCGAGCGTGGCGATGTAGCTCGCATTGCGCTGCACGTTCGGCAGGCCGGAATTGGTGTCGCGCACCGCGGCTTCCAGCCAGTACATGCCCGGCCCCGGCCAGGTGACGGTGAAGGTGCCGTCCTCGGCGGTCTGGATCTTCATGTCGCCGAGCCGGTCGCGGTAGCGATTGCCGCCCGGTACGACCTCGACCTCCACCCCGCCGGCCGGCTTGCCGTCGAGCACGAGGCGGAAGCGCGCGGGCTCGCCCGCGACCAGGTCGTTGGGATGGGTGATCGGCACCATCTCCAGCCCCTCGTTGATCGGCTGCAGCACGCGGTCGGTGGGAGCGCCGCGGGTCACGAAGAACTCGATGCGGCGCTGGCCGAGGGTGACGCGCAGATTCTCGGCATTGGCCGGTACGGCGGCGGCCATCGCCTCACGCGTGCCGCGCCAGCGGCGGGTCTGGCCATTTTCCCGCCAGGAGGCGCTGAAGCCCCCACCGGCAACGGCGATGCGATAGGTGCCGGGCACCGTCAGGCGCACGTCGAAGGTGCTGCGATACCGTCCGCGCGCCTGGTTCGCCGCCTCGCCGGGCGACCCGTCCGGGGTCATCACCGTCAGGCCGTCCAGCTGCATCGGGAAATGCTCGAAATAGAACAGGTCGTTGGACACCGCGGCATCGACGGTGATCCACGGATCCTCGCCCGATAGCACGGTCGCCGAGGGCAGCATCCAGGCACGGTGGGCGACCGCCGTGACCGGCACGGCGAGCATTGCGGCGAGTGCCAAGCGCTGCAGGGCGCGGATGTTCATGCGGATCTCCTTCATGTCAGGGCGTCAGCTGGACGGTGATGGCGCCGAGTTCGTGGCTGCCCTGCGCCGCGCCGGTCTGCGGCGCGGCCGGCGGCCACTGGAACGGCACGCGCAGCATCTCGCGGCCGCCGACCTCGCGCGCCGCCTCGACGACCAGGTTGTATTGGCCCGGTTCCAGGGTTGAGAGGCCGCTGCGCGCGGCATCGAAGCGCAGCGTGTGGCGGCCGGGCGCGCGCGTCGCACCCGTCACGCCATCGACCGGCACCTGCAAGGCGCGACCGCCGCGGCGCCACCATTGCCGCAGATCCTTCAGCCACTTCTCGCCTTCGCGGTTGCGCATGCCGAGGTCGTACCAGACCGACAGGTTCGCCGCCGTCTGCTGGTCCGGGCGCTCCACCCAGATCGCGACATAGGGGCGGTGATACTCGGCCACCGGGAGCTGCGGGACCTCGACGGTCACGGCGAGTTCCGGGCCGGCCTGGGCGGCCGCGATGGGCGCCGTGGCGAGTCCCAGCAGGGCCAGGGAGGAGGCGATACGCATGAATATCCTCGGTCAGTGGATGAACAGGATGGCCAGGATCAGTGGCGCGACCACGCCGAGCCCGACCAGTGGCCAGGTGGCCGGCCGCGTGCGCGCGTGGAATTGCAGAAGCACCAAGCCGGTGAGGCAGAAGACCAGGCAGGCGCCGGCGAAGATGTCGATGAACCACGACCAGGCGGCGCCGGTGTTGCGGCCCTTGTGGAGGTCGTTGAGATAGGAGACCCAGCCGCGCGTGGTGACCTCATGCGTCACGAGGCCGCTCTCCCGCTCGATGGTCAGCCAGGCGTCGCCGCCCGGGCGCGGCAGCGGCAGGTAGATCTCATCGGCCGACCATTCGGCGATGCGCTCGCCGGCGGTGACACCGAAGCGCGTGCCGATCCAGTCGCGCAACGGCGGCGGCAGCACGCGCTTCTCCTCGCCGCCCGGCGCCCCCAGGCTGGCCAGCAGATCGGGCGGCATGGTCGCGGTGCGCGTCATGACCTGCGGCGCGCCCTCGATCTCGCCGGCATGGTTCAGCGTGATGCCGGTGGCGGCGAACAGGACCATGCCGATCAGGCTCATGGCCGCGCTGATCCAATGCCAGCGATGCAGATGCTTCAGCCAGAAGCCACGACCGCCGCGCGTGACAGCGCGGCGCGCCGGCAGCCCGGGCGGGGTGGTCGCGTGCAGCGGCCCATCGGCCGGCGTGAAGGCCGTGCGCGTCACGGCCGCGCGGCCGGGGCACGGGTGCCGTGCAGGTCGGATGCTGCCGAAGACGATCGCAAAGCCACGGGAATCCGAAACCCCTCTGCACCGGAGATGGCTGCAGATAATCGCAATTGCGAGTCATTTGCAAATTAACTGACGGCCGTTGGGCGCTCCCACCCTCCGGCGCGCATCCCGGGCGCGTCCTCGCCGCGGCTCATGGCCAATCGGGATGCGCCGGACCCAGCCGGTTCCAGATCACCTGGGGCCCGATATCCGCCAGCCGCGCGCAGCCGGTCAGCACCATCGCCATCTCGAATTCGATGCGCAGCAGGTGCAGCGCATGCGCCACCCCGGCCGGCCCCGCCACGGCCAGGGCGAAGATGGCGGGCCGCCCGATCATCACCGCCGTCGCCCCGAGCGCGAGCGCCTTCAGCACATCCGTCCCACGGCGGATGCCGCCATCCACCAGGATAGGCACCCGCCCGGCCACCACCGCGGCGATGCCGGGCAGCACCGCGATGGTGGGCGGCAGGGTGTCGAGCACGCGCCCGCCATGGTTGGACACGATGATGCCGTCCACGCCTGCGCCGATCGCCCGCTCGGCATCCTGCGGCGCCATGATGCCCTTCACCAGCAGCGGCAGTCTCGTCGCCGCGCGCAGGCGGGCGATGTCGTCCCAGCGCGCGGCGCTGGCCAGGAAGCCGTCGAACAGCAGGCTGGCGCCCAGCGGCGCATGCGCGACGGGGCCCGGGGCAATACCGCGGAGGTGGACCGCCTCGCCAAGGCTGCCAGGCATGACGCCGGCGCGCTGTTCCTGGTTGCGAACCCCGCTGACCGGCGCATCGACCGTGACCACGATCGCCCTGGCCCCCGCCCGTTCCGCCCGCGCGACCAGGGCGTGCGTGAAGGCGCGGTCGTGCTGGATATAGATCTGGAACCAGAAGGGCCCCTTGGTTGCCGCCGCGATCTCCTCGATGGCGATATCGGCCTCGGTGCTGACCACCAGGCCGGAGCCGGCCGCGGTCGCGCCGATGACGGTCGCCACCTCGGCGGCCGGACAGGCGAGGCCGTGATGGGCGACGGGTGCGACCAGCACCGGAAAGTCGAAGCTGTTCCCGAACAGGTCGAGCCGGGTGCTGCCGCCGCGGAGATCCGCCAGCACCCGCCCGTTGAGCTGGATCGCGTCATAGGCATCGCGGTTGCGCCGCATTGTCAGCCCATCCGCCGCGGCGCCGGCGACATAGGCCCAGGCCGCGGGCGAAAGCCGGGCCCGGGCGTGGTCCTCGTAGTCGGCCAGGCAGGTGACGTCGGGCGGGATCGCATGGGCACGGGTCATGGTCGGTTCCTGGTCCCGCGGGCTTCCGATCCGGCGCGCCGCCCCGCGGGAGTGTTGCCAGAATGCAATTCGCCGCAACGCCGGCAACGATGCCTGACGAATCGCAACTCTCTGTATTGATAATGACTCGCATTTGCATATTGTGCGATCACCAACGCAGCGGCGCGAGCCGCCAGGAGATCGCCACCGTGAATACCCAGTCGATCCTTCGGTCCGGACTATCGAGAACCGCCTTCGGCACCAGCCTGGCGGCCGGCTTCGCCCTTGGCGCCGCCGGGCCGGCCGGCGCCCAGACCGCCGAATCGGGCCAACCCGACGCCGCGGTCGCGCTGCCGCAGATCAGCGTGCAGGGCGCCCAGCCGGAGAACACGCTCCAGGGCGCCACCGGCCTTGGCCGCATGCCTGGTCGCATCGAGGACCAGCCGCAGACCATCCAGGTCATCCCGCAGGAGATCATGCGCCAGCAGAGCGTCACCACGCTCGGCGAGGCGCTGCGCAACGTCCCCGGCGTGACGGCCTCGGCCGGCGAAGGCGGCGGCGGCGTCGCCGGCGACCAGCTGCGCATCCGCGGCTTCAATTCGCAGAACGACCTGTATGTCGACGGCATGCGCGACTTCGGCAGCTTCCGCCGGGACGCCTTCACCTTCGAGGAAGTGCAGGCGATCCTCGGCCCGTCGGGCGTGAATTTCGGATCCGGCTCGGCCGGCGGCATCGTCAACGTCAACAGCCGCACGCCGCATCTGGGCAATGCGCTCAACATGGACGTGACGGGCGGCATGAACTGGATGCTGCGCGGCACGGCCGACGCCAATTATCAGATCGGCGAGACCACCGCGCTGCGCATGAACGTGATGTACCAGCAGCAGCGTCTGGTGGACCGGCACATGCCGACCGGCGAACGCTGGGGCATTGCGCCGTCGATCGCCTTCGGCCTCGGCACCGATACGACGCTGACCCTCGAATACCTCTACTACCGCTACGATGAACCGACCGATGCCGGCATCATGGTGGCGACGCGACCGGGCCAGACGGTCGGCCGCCCGGTGTCGGAGTACGGCGTCTCCCGTTCCACCTGGTATGGCAGCAACTTCACCGATCGCGACCAGTCCACGGTCAACCGCCTGACCGCGCGCATCCAGCACCGCGCCAATGACGCGATCACCATCTACAACGACACGCGCGTGGGCGTGCAGGAACGCTACTTCAGCTATTCCATCGCATCCTGCGACGCGACCTGCTCCGCGCGATTGTTCTCCGGCGTCGGCGGCGTGCCGCAATATGCCCTCAGCGGCGGCGGCTCACCCTACGAGTCCTCGACCTGGGGCGTGCAGAACATCACCTCGATGGTGGCGCGCTTCAACACCTGGTCGCTGCGGCATGAGGCGACGCTCGGCCTCGACGCCTGGTACGAGGATTTCGAGCGCACCACCTACGCCTACGGCGCCGACCGGACCGCCTACCGCGGCAACCTCTTCGCGCCGAACAACACGCTGAACTTCGCCTATGGTCCCGGCACCACCGTGTCCTCGAACCGGCGCTCGCAGACCACCCAGATCGCGGCCTTCGCCAGCGATCGCATCTGGTTCACGCCGGAGATCTCGGTGCTCGGCGGCCTGCGCTGGACCCGCCAGCAATCCGACTACACGCAATGGGGCGGCACCAACCCAGTGCAGGATTTCAGCGCGGACAACGCCTTCATCGATCCGCGCGTGTCGCTGATCTGGGAACCGACGCCGCAGTACATGGTCTACGCATCCTACGCGCAGTCCACCTTCGCGCCGGGGTCCAACTGGACGACGCAGCCCGGCCAGGCGACCGCGAACAACTCGAACCTCGAACCCGAGGTGAACACGATCTACGAGGTCGGTGCGCGGGTGAACGTCCTCGAAGGACGCCTCGGCCTGACCGCATCGGTCTATCAGATCGAGAAGAACAACGCGACGGAGACCGATCCGTCCACCGGCACGGTCTTCTCCTCGGGCGACCAGCAGCGCGTCCGCGGCATCGATATCGGCGCGACGGGCCGCATCACCCCGGCCTGGCTGATCAATGCGCGCTACAGCTACATGAACAGCGAGACCACCAGCTCGCTGACGCCCGCCAATGTCGGCAAGCGCGTGGTCTATGTGCCGGAGAACGCCGCCACGCTGTGGACGAGCTACGAGTTCGGCCAGGGCACGCCGTGGAACCTGACGGTCGGTGGAGGCATCGTCTATGGTGGCCAGGCCTTCCTGAACGCCGCGAACACCGCGGAAGTGCCGTACAACTTCTCGCTTGATGCCTTCGTCTCGCATCGCATCAACGACCAGCTGTCGGTGCGCATCAACGGCACCAACCTGACCGACAACCGCAACTACGTCTCGCTGTTCGGCAACCGCGCCGTGCTAGGCCAGGGGCGTGGGGTGATGATGACGGTCTCGACGAACTTCTGAAGCGTCTCGCCTGACTCGAACCATCGGGGCCGACCGCATCCAGGAGATCCGGTCGGCCTCGCCTCGCCTTCGCTTGCGGCCGGGCCGGGCGCGCCTGGCTGCCGCGGGAGACACCACATGCTCGTTCACATTCCCGGCCTGCTCACCGCCGAGGAAGTCGCCACCTGCCGCCGTCGCCTCGACGCCGCCGATTGGGTCGATGGACGGATCACCGCGGGCGGCCAATCCGCCCAGGTCAAGAACAACCTCCAGGTGCCCGAGGGCAGCGCCTCGGCACGGGATCTCGGCGACATCGTGCTCCGCGCGCTCGGCCGCAATCCGATGTTCAACTCGGCAGCCGTGCCGCTGCGCGTCTATCCGCCCATGTTCAACCGCTATGACGTGGGCATGACCTTCGACACCCATGTCGACAACGCCATCCGCAACGTCCCAGGCGGCGGCCGGCTCCGCACGGATGTGTCGTCCACGCTGTTCCTGACGTCTCCGGATGAGTACGACGGCGGCGAGCTGGTGATCGAGGACACCTACGGCGCCCAGGCGGTGAAGCTGCCGGCCGGCGACATGGTGCTCTATCCCGGGACCAGCCTGCACCGGGTCAATGCGGTGACCCGCGGCAGCCGCTGGGCGTCCTTCTTCTGGACCCAGTCGATGATCGAGGACGACCGCAAGCGCCGACTGCTGTTCGAGATGGACATGTCCATAATCCAGATGCGGATGGCGGTCCCCGACACCCATGTCGGCGTGCTCGGCCTCACGACCTGCTACCACAACCTGATGCGCATGTGGTGCACGCTCTGAGGCCACAGGCCGAGCAAGCCCCGACCCACCGTCACCTTCCGCGACCGACCCAGGGCATGGATCGCTATGCACCAGCCGGATGGCACTGGCCCACTCAACCTCCACCGCGAACCCGCGACGGGGGCTGGCGTGGCCAGGTGCCGGACCGTTCGCGCTACAGCGCGACGTCGCGATTGACGTCCTTGTAGAGGAGATAGGCCGCCTCGTCGGGACCCGTCGGGTAGAATTGCTGCGGGCAGTAGGCGCCCATCCAGATGAAGTCGTCCTCCCAGATCTCGTGCCACTCCGTCCCGAGCAGGTAGAGCCCTTGTCCGTGCAGCATGTACAGGCCGTGCTCCATGATGTGGGTTTCCACGGCCGGGAAGAAGGTGCCCGGAGCGAACCACATGAGGTTCATCTCAAAATCGAAGGCGAGGTCGCCGAAGGGGAGAAGGTGCTGGAAGCCCCGACCCGCGAACCCGGTGTGATTGGTTCGCGGAACCTGATTCTCATGGGAGAGGATCGGGCCCGGCGCCGACAGGCCGATGGCCTCGTAACGCTTGCGCAGGCCGAGTATCCGCGCCTGGGTCTTGCCCTCATTGCGCAGAAGGACCGGCGTGCCGGGCGGGGCATACAGGAAGCCGCCGCGGCCCAGTTCCTGCGGGGGCAGATCGCCCAGCTGGAGCACGGCCGTGCCGGACAGCACGTAGTAGAAGTGCTGGATGGCCGCTTCCGCGAACGGAGCGCGGGAGCCACCACCCGGTTCGATTTCCAGCACGAACTGGGCAAAGCGCGCGCCCAAGGCCGGTGCTGCCAGGAACCGCACGGCGGTATTCTCGTATTGTGGGAGGCGGCTCTTCAGCACGCCCTCCGGCGGCAGGAAGGCGTAGTTCCGGCGAACGATGCCGCGGTTGTGGCCGAAAGCGCCTGGAAGGGCGCGCCCGGCCGGTCGGTTCAGGGCATGAGGCTGCATGAAGGGTCTCTCGCGGCGCGCAGGACAGGTGGTGAGGCGGAACGGCGCGCCGGCCATCCCCTCGGGTGCTCATTCCATCACGCCATGCCGGACGCGCGACGGCGGCATGGCGCCACATCTTTCCGTCTCGCGGCCAAGCCTACGCCTGAATCCGCGCGGCACAACGGGCTGTGCTTCCGGAACGACGCAGCCAACCGCAGGACGCCTCGCCGAGCCGAATGGAGTTCGTTGGCGTCGCCCTCCTCGAACCTTCGCGGCGCCATCGGTCTTGCCGGCTATGTCCCGCCGGATGCTGGCAGCTGTGGCGTCGGCACGATGTGGTGCCCGAAATGGTCGGCCTCCGGCGTGGTCTCGGCGTGCTCCCAGACAAACAGGTCGCCACGGTACAGCACGACGCAGGCGTAGATGACCACGCCCGCGGCGTCCGTCCGCCATCGCCGCACCCGCACCAACGGCGCCGCGATCGGGCAGCGCAGCAGCTCCGCCGCGCTGCGGTTGGCGCCGGTGATCGTCATTTCCTCGCGACTTTCCGAGATGCGCACGCCGCTGTGGTCGCGCAGCAGCAGCGAGAGCTTGTGTTGCTCGTCGGCACCGGCCGGAAAGTGCTGGTAGATGCCGGCTTCGACGTAGATGTCCATCAGCGCGAAGGCGGTGCCACGGTATTCGTGCAGCTTGTGCACATGCTGGTAGCGTGCCGCGCGCCGATGCCGGTGGTCGAGTTCGCCCGGAAGGCCATCGACCTCCCGCCGCGCCAGGATGCGGATCGCGTGGTCCGGGCCGAGGACACGCGGGTCGTTGATTGCCGCCCGCAGCCCCGCGCTGGCGAGCGGAACGGACGGGCTGCGCAGCACATGCGTGCCGCGGCCGCGGGACGTGCGCAGCGTGCCTTCGTCGACCAGCAGCCGGACCGCCAGGCGCACCGTGATGGTTGCCACGCCATATTCCGTGGCGAGCGCCTCGATGGTCGCGATCTGGTCGCCCGGCAACCATTCCCCCTGGGCGATGCGCGCGCGCAGCGCTGAGGCAACGCGCGCATAGAGCGACACGCCGCCCGATCCCTGCGCCTCACCGGCCAGTGCCTGCACGCCTGTGGTCGGCCCCATCGCACCCAACCTTGTCCCCATCTGCCCCATGCCAGAAGTCCAGCGCCCTGATGACACATCGCTTGACGACGGAAAAAGCCTAATTCACCATCTATATCACTATTAGGGAGAAAACGATGTCCCTCGGCGCCTGGCAGCTCCCCGAGGAGCTGCGGATGATGCAGGAGACGGCCCGCCGCTTCATGGCCTCGGAAGTCTGGCCTCTTGAGGAGAAGCTGCCGCACGACGCCGTGGAGATGCCGCCCGAGATGCTGGCGCCGCTGCAGGATCGGGCGAGGCGCCTCGGCCTGTGGTGCTACCGCACGCCCGAACAGTACGGCGGCGCCGGCCTGAACCTGCTTGGCCAGGCGATCCTCGCCGAGGAAGCCGCGCGCTGCCGCATGGGTGCCTATATCCCGGCCTGCGGTGCCTTCGGCGCCGACCCGCCCAATGCCATCTGGGAAGGCACGCCGGACCAGATCGCGCGCTACGGCATCCCTGGCGTCCAGCAGGGCAAGCGGATCTTCGTCGCCATCAGCGAGCCCTCCGGCGGGTCGGACCCCGCCCGCGCCATCCGCACGCGGGCGGAGAAGAAGGGCGACCGGTACGTCATCAACGGCCAGAAGATGTGGATCACCGGCGCGGCCAAGGCCGATTGGGGCATCGTCTTCGCCCGCACCGGGCCGGGTGGCGACCGCGGCGGCATCACCTGCTTCATCGTCGATGGCGGTACCAAGGGCATGACGACGCGCGAGATCCCGGTGATCCGTGCCTATGCCCCGTATGAGGTCTTCTTCGACGATGTCGAGGTGCCCGAGGAGAACCGCCTGGGTGGCGAGGGCGCGGGCTTCTCCATCTGCGAGAAGTGGCTCGTCGAGGGGCGCATTCCCTATGCCGCGGGCACGCTCGGAATCGCCCAGGCGGCGCTCGAGATCGCCATCGAATGGGTGAAGCAGCGTGAGACGTTCCGCTCCAAGCTCGCCGACAAGCAGGCGATCCAGTGGATGATCGCCGATAGCGAGATCGAACTGCGGTCGGCCAGGCTGCTGGTCTGGCAGGCCGCCTGGGAGGCCGATCTCGGTCGCAACCCGAAGATCGCGGCCTCCATCGCCAAGGTGGCAGCGACCGAAACCGCGCATCGCGTGGTCGACCGCTGCGTCCAGATGCTGGGCGGGTTGGGCGTCGCCAAGGCGGTGCCACTGGAACGCTGGTTCCGTGAGCTTCGCATCAAGCGCATCGGCGAGGGGCCCTCCGAGGTCCAGCGGATGGTTGTCGCGCGTCACATGCTGAGCACCGGCGGGAGGAACTGAGGATGTCCATCGACTTCGCGCTCGACGCGGACGGCATCGCACTCATCACCATCAACAGGCCCGAGCGGCGCAACGCGCTCGACGCCGAGCACTATGCCGCCATCTCGGAAGCCTGGATCCGCGTGCGCGACGACCCGGAGGTTCGCGCCGCCATCATCACCGGTGCCGGCGACAAGGCCTTCTGCGCCGGCGCCGACATCAAGTCCTATATTGGGCGCAAGGTCGAACCCTCGGAACTCTGGCTGACCCAGAAAGGCCAGCTGCTCAATCGCGGGCTCGAGGTGTGGAAACCGATCATCGCCGCGGTGAATGGGCAATGCATCGGCGGCGGCACCACGCTGCTGCTGGCCACCGATCTGCGCGTGGCGGTGCCGACCGCGACCTTCGGGGTCGCCGAGGTCAAGCGCGGCGTGATCGCCGCCAATGGCGGGACGCAGCGCCTGGCGCAACAGCTTCCACACTGCATCGCCATGGACATGCTGCTGACCGGCGACGCGATGGATGCCGCCACCGCCGAGCGCTGGGGCCTGGTGAACAAGGTCGTGCCGCACGGTGAACTGATGGACACGGCCTACGACTATGCCCGCCGCGTCGCAGCCAATGCGCCGCTGGCGGTGCAGGCGGCGAAGGAACTCGCGGTTCGGTCGCGCGACATGGACCTCGCCTCCGGCCTGCGCATGGAGCAGATGGTCAGCCGCATCCTGCAGCAGACCGAGGATGTCCAGGAGGGCCGCGCCGCCTTTGCCGAGAAGCGGAAGCCGAACTTCCGGGGGCGGTGATGCAACCGCTCGCAGGTCTCTCCGTCCTTGACCTGACGCAGATCTACAACGGCCCCTACGCGACCTTCCTGCTGGCCGCCGCGGGGGCCGAGGTGATCAAGGTCGAGCCGCCAGGCGGCGAGCACCTGCGCAAGCGCTCGGGCTCCGCGGCGAGCACCCTCCCCTACGCCATGCTGAATGCCGGCAAGCTTTCGGTCCGGCTGGATCTCAAGACCGAGGAAGGGCGCACCATACTCGCGCGGCTGGCGGACAAGGCGGACATACTGGTCGAGAATTTCGCTCCCGGCGTGATGGAGCGCCTGGGCCTTGGCGCCGCGGCGCTGCAGGCCCGCAACCCGCGCCTCATCTATGCCAGCAGCTCCGGCTATGGCAGCGACGGACCCTATCGCGACTATCCCGCCATGGACCTCACGGTGCAGGCCATGTCGGGGATCATGGCGAGCACCGGGTTTCCCGACCAGCCACCGGTCAAGGCCGGCCCGGCCATCTGCGACTTCACCTCGGGCATCCATCTATACGCAGCCATCACCACCGCGCTCGTTGAACGGGCACGCACCGGACGGGGGCGCGTCGTCGAAGTCTCGATGATGGAAGCGATCTATTTCTCGCTCAGTTCCAACCTCGGCATGCTGCATGCCCAGGGCGATGCCGCGCCGCAGCGAACGGGCAACCGGCATGGCGGCCTCTCGCTGTGTCCGTACAACGTCTATCCGGCGGCCGACGGCCACATCGCCATCATCGTCAACCATGAGACGCATTGGCGCTCGCTGCTGACAGCATTCGGCCGGACCGACATCCTCGACGGCCCGCGCTGGCGGACCAATGCCGAACGCGTCGCCGAGATGAATGAGGTGGACTCGCTGGTCGCCTCCTTCACGCGGGATCTGCCGCGGCAGGAGGCCTTCGAGCGGCTCGTCGCCCATCGTGTCCCCTGCGCGCCGGTGCGCAGCCTGGACGAGGTGATGCACGACCCGCACCTGCACGCGCGCGGCATGCTTCGGCCGATCGACCACCCGCAATACGGGCCGATGATCGCCGCCGGCAGCCCGCTGCGCTTCGACGGCATCGCCAACGACCCCGGGCGACCGAGCGTGCCGCTGGGCACCGACACGCGCTCCGTGCTGGGCCAGCGCCTCGGGCTGAGCGAGGCCGAACTCGATCGAATGGAGACCGAGCGAATCATCTGACGCAGCCACCGCAACCGGGAGGAACGAAGAATGACATGCGATCGCGTGAGGCTAGGGCGACGAGACGCCGGACGTGCCATGCTCGGGCTCTGTGCCGCGGCAGTGGCGGCCGGTGACGCGACCGCCCAGGGCAGCTGGCCGACCCGCCCGATCCGCGTCGTCGTCCCTTCATCCCCGGGTGGGCCAACCGATGTCGTCACGCGGCTGATCGGCGACCACATCCTGGCGGATCTCGGTCAGCCGCTGGTGATCGACAACCGCAGTGGCGGTGGCGGCATGATCGGCTTCCGCCTCGCGGCGCGTGCGGAGCCCGACGGCTACACGCTCATCATGGGCAATCCCGGCCCGGTGGCGATCGTGCCCTACACCGAGGCCACCGTCGGCTACGATATCCTGCGCGACTTCGAGGCGGTCTCGATGGTCATGATCGTGCCGGTGATGCTGGTGGTGCGGGCCGAGATCCCTGTGCATACGCCACGCGAGCTCGCCGCCTACATGCGCGCGAATCCGGGCGTCGTCGCCTTCGGTTCGTCCGGACCCGGCCAGTCGCCGCACATGGCCGCGGAGCTGTTCGGCAAGATGGCGGATGTGCCGGTGCTGATCAGCCCCTATCGCGGCGCTGCTCCGGCCGTCAGCGATCTCGTCGCCGGCACGATCCAGGCGATGTTCGACACCACCACCGCCCTGCCTCACACGCAGGCGGGAAGGCTTCGGGCGCTCGCCATCGGAAGTCGCGTTCGATCCACATTGATGCCGGACGTTCCAACGATGGAGGAGGCCGGCTTCCCGGGCTTCGAGATCAGTTCGTGGTATCCGCTGTTTGCGCCGACCGGCACGCCGCCTGAGATCATCGCGCGGCTCAACGCGGTCGTCGTGAAGGCACTGAACGACCCGGTGTCGCGCACACGCCTGGCATCGATGAATGCCGAGGCGATCCCGAGCACGCCCACGGAAGCACGCGCATATGTCGAGGGCCAGCTGGCCAACTGGGGCAACATCGTCCGCCGCATCCGTACCGCGTGACGACGGGCAGAAGGAGGAGAAAGGCATGCGGGGCAAGGCGGTCATCGCCGGCATCGGCCACACGGCTTTCGGCAAGCAGCCGGGGCGCGACACGGTCTCGCTCAACGTCGAGGCCTGCCGCAAGGCGCTGGACGATGCAGGCGTACCAAAGGACGCGGTCGACGCGGTGTTCGTCAAGACACCCACTTCGGCACGCGAACTCATGTACGGGCAGAAGCTGGCGGAGGCGCTCGGGGTGCAGCCGCGCATGGGCTGTGCGCTGGACCAGGGTGGTGCGGCGAACATCACCGGCATCATGCTCGCCGTCATGGCGATCGAGGCCGGGCAGTGCGAGGTCGCGCTGTGTTGCTACGCCGACAATCCCCGCAGCGGCAGCCGCCAGGTCTATGCGCGTCCGCGCGGTGACGACGCGGCCTATGGCTGGTTCTCGACCGCGGCCGGCTACGCGATGATCCACCAGGCCTATGCCCAGCGCTACAAGCCGCCGCCCGAAGCCTTCGGTGCGGTTGCCGTCGCCTGTCGTGCGAATGGCGCGGCCAATCCGCACGCGCAGCTGAAGCTGCCGATCACCATGGACCAGTACATGAGCGCGCCCTGGGTGGTGGAGCCACTGCGTCGGGACGATTGCTGCCTGGTCTCGGACGGCGCGGCAGCCGTAGTGGTGATGAGTGCGAAGCGCGCGCGCGAATCGGGGGTGCCGGCACCGGTGCCGATCCTGGGTTTCGGCCAGGGCCAGACGTCCTGGGAGATCGCCTTGCGGCCTGACCTTACTACCACCGAGGCGAAGCGTGCCGCCGCCACCGCCTTCGCCATGGCGGGCATCGTGCCGAAGGATGTGGACGTCGCACAGATCTACGACTGCTTCACCATCACGGTGTTGATGACGCTCGAAGACTACGGCTTCTGCCCGCCTGGCGGCGCGGCGGAGTTCGTGCGCGATGGGCGTATCGCCCTCGGCGGCGACCTGCCGATCAATACCAGCGGCGGGCTGCTGTCCGAAACCGGAATGCCGGGCCTGCAACTGGTTCTGGAAGGCGTGCGACAGATCCGCGGCACGGCGGTGTCACAGGTGAAGGGCGCCGATGTCGCGCTGGTCACCAACCAAGGCGGCACCATGCATACCCACGCCACGCTGATCCTGGGGAGTTGAGAGATGGACTTTCCCTTGCCGCAGGTCACGCCGCTGACCGAGCCTTTCTGGGGCGCGCTGCGCCGCGGCCGCATCGCCTTCCAGGCCTGCGCCTGCGGCCATCACTGGCTGCCTGCCCGGGAGGCCTGCCCACGCTGCCTCGGTACCGACCACGGCTGGCAGGACGGCTCCGGCCGCGCGGAGGTGGTGAGTTGGGTCGTCTACCACACGGCGCATCACGACGCATTCAAGGATCGCGTGCCCTACAACGTCGCAATCGTCGCGCTGGAGGAGGGGCCACGGCTCATCACCAACATTCTCGCGCCGCACGATACGCTGCGCCCGGGCATGAAGGTGGTTCTGAAGGTCGAGGAGGAAGCCGGCTTCGCCCTGGCGCGCTTCACGCCGGCCGGTGCCTGACGCTGTGGAGGAACCAACGATGCCCCACGGATCTCCCGCATCGCGCCGCGCGCTCCTTGCCGCCTTCGCCGCCATGGGGCTGACGCGCAGCGCCCGCGCCCAGGCCTGGCCGTCGCGACCGATCCGCATGATCGTCGCCTTCGGCGCCGGCAGCGGCAGCGACATCCGCGCCCGCGTCATCGGCGATCGGTTGGCCGTCGATCTGGGCCAGCCCGTGGTGATCGACAACCGCGGCGGCGCCAACGGCTTCCTCGCCGCCGAGGCGGTAGCCCGCGCGCGCCCCGACGGCTACACGCTGCTGTTCACCTCCAACAGCACCCACGCCGCCAACCCGGCCCTGTTCCGCCGCCTGCCCTACGATCCGATCGCGGATTTCGAGCCGGTCGCGATGGTCGGCGAGACGCCGCTCATCATCGTGGTGAACAACGACCTGCCGGTGCACGACCTCGCCGGGCTGGTTGCCTATGCCAAGCGCCAACCCGGCGGGCTGAACTATGCCAGCGGCAACACCTCCTCACGCGTCGGGGCGGAGATGTTCAAGATCGCGACCGGCATCGACATGACCTATGTCAGCTACCGCTCCAATGCACAGGGCATCACCGACGTCATCGCCGGCAATCCGCAGGTGATGTTCAGCGATGCCAGCGTCGGCATCCCGCAGGTGCGCGAAGGCCGGGTGCGCGCGATCGGCATCACCGGCAAGCAGCCGGTGCGCGCCCTGCCGGGCGTGCCAACGGTCGAGGCCGCGCTCGGGCTTCCCGACTTCGCGATCCATTCCTGGAGCGCGGTGTTCGCCCCGGCCGGCACGCCGGCCGAGATCGTCGCGAAGCTCAACGCCGGGATCCGTGACATCCTCAATCAACCGGAGATCCGGACGCGCATGGAGGAAGAAGGCACCGAGGTTCCGCCCCTCGACCCGGCGGGGGTTGGTCGCTTCGTCGTGGCCGAAATCGCGAAATGGCGGCGCGTCGTGGCGCAGGCGGGCATCGAGGTCGCACCATGACCATCCTCACCGGCATTCGCGTGGTGGAAATCGGCCAGGTCCTGGCTGGGCCCTTCGCCGGCGCCATCCTGGCGGATCTCGGCGCCCAGGTGATCAAGGTGGAGAAACCCGGCGGCGGCGATGATGCGCGCAACATGGGCCCTGCCTTCCGTCATGGCGACAGCCTCACATTCCACGAGGTGAACCGCGGCAAGTCCTCCCTGGTGCTCGACCTGCGCGCACCGGAGGGCCTTGCCTCGCTGCACGCGCTGCTCGGCGATGCCGACATCCTGGTGCACAACCTGCGGCCCGGCGTACCGGAGGAACTCGGCATCGGGCCGGACGCGGTGACCGCGCGGCATCCGCGGCTCATCTATTGCGCCATGTCCGCCTTCGGCCATGTCGGTCCCCTGCGACTTCGCCCTGGCTATGAGCCGCTTCTGCAGGCCTTCGCGGGCCTGTGCTCCATCAATGGAGCGCCGGAAGGCCCGATGGCGCGCATGGGCGCCTCGGTGGTGGATCTTGGAACCGGAATGTGGACGGTGATCGGCGCACTCGCCGCGCTGCAGCGGCGCGAACGCACCGGGCGCGGCGGCGTGATCAACACCTCCCTCTTCGAGACGGCGCTGACTTGGGCCGGTCAGCGCTTCAATGCCTATGTCAACGAAGGCCGCCTGCCGGAACGCATGGCGACCGGGCATGCGAATCTGGTGCCCTACCAGGCCTTCGATGCGGCCGATGCGCCACTGATGATCTGTTGCGGCAACGACAGGCTTTTCGCGCGACTGGCGGATGCCCTGGGCCGACCGGACTGGGCGACGGACCCGCGCTTCGCCCGCAACCGTGACCGCTTGGCCAACCGGGCCGAGATCGTCGGGCAGATAGGCGCCGTGCTGGCAACGGCACCGCGCGCCGAATGGCTCGCCAGGCTTTCGGCGGTCGGCATCCCGAATGGGCCAATGAACACGATCGCCGAGGTGGCGGCGGAAGCGCAGACCGCTGCCATCGGGCTGATGCAGAAGGTGCCAGGCGAGGATTTCAGCCTGCTCGGCCTGCCGATCTCCTTCGACGGGGAGCGCCCCGCCATCCGCGCCGGGGCACCGCGCCTCGGATTGTCGCCCGGTGCGCAGACGTCATGAGCCAGCCTGCATCGCGCGTGGGAGAAGACCGATGGTGACGTCGCGCCGCACTTTGCTGACCGCTTCCGCTGCCGGAATCCTTGGCGGGCGAAGCGCCGTCGCACAGGGGGATTTCCCGAACCGCTCATTGCGGCTGATCGTCGCCTTTCCGCCAGGCAGCATCAACGATGTATCGGCACGCCTGATCGCGCCCGAGATGGCGAAGCAGCTCGGCCAGTCGGTGGTGGTTGAAAACCGCAGCGGCGCCGGCGGCCTGGTGGGCACCGAAGCAGTGGCGCGCGCCACCCCCGATGGGCACACCATCGGGATCGGCACCATGTCGCAGCTGGTGATGAACCTTGCACTCTATCGCAACATCCCCTTCGACCTCGACAACGGCCTGGCGCCGGTCGGCGTGATCTCCGAGACGCCCTCGGTGCTGGTGGTCCACCCTTCGGTGCCGGTGACGACGCTGGCGGAACTGCTCGCCTATGCGCGGGCCAATCCGGGGAAGCTGAACTACGCCTCGGCCGGCAACGGGTCGATCAACCATGTCGGCACCGAGCACTTCATGGCGCTGGCCGGCATCCAGATGACGCATATCCCGTATCGCGGCGCGGGCCCGGCGCAGAGCGACCTGGTGGCAGGCAAGGTGGATCTCGCCTTCGATTCCGGGCCGGCCTGCGTCGCGCATGTGCAGTCGGGACGGCTGCGCGCGCTGGCCGTATCCTTCCGTCATCGCTCCCGCCAATTGCCGGAGGTGCCGCTGTTCGCCGAGGCTGGCTTGCCGCAATACGCGAACAACAGCTGGAACTTGCTGATGGCGCCAGCCGGCACGCCGGTGGCGGTGATGTCTCGGCTCAATGCCGCTCTCAATGCGACGCTCGCCAACCCCGATGTTCGGGCACGCTTCGAGGCAGGCGGGTCCGAAGTGGCGATCAACACGACGCCGGAGGCCGCTGCCACCTTCGTGGCAGCCCAGCGCGCAACCTGGGTGCCGGTTGCGCGCGGCCTCGGCCTGACGCTGAACTGAGCGACGGCGCAAGTGTCATCATGGGTCTGCGGCGTCCGTGTACGCGCCCCGCTGGCGACGGCACCGCGGAGCCCGCGCGGCCCGTCTGCTTCGCGCCAGCCCAGCACCGGCGGGCGACGCGCAGGCGAGCATCCCGATACGGTGCGGATCGTCGCCAGCCTGCGCGGCGCGCTCGCTCGCTTGGGGGCGGAGCGTGTCCTTGTGCCGACGGCAGGAGAATGGGCGGCAGCCGGTCGGCCGGTGGGCAGCGTCACTCGGCGACATGGGGGCGCACCGAAGAAGGCGACCGCCAGGCGAGTGGATTGAACGGCTAAACGACTGTCTTTCGGCATTGGTTGCGGTGCGCATAGGCACCACAATCCTGGCGAACGACCTCGACTTCGATCTGATCCAGCAAGCAACGCCAGAGTTGCGCGTGGCATTCTTCCGTTGAAGATCGAGCTGTGCCGAGCGTACCGTCCTCGCCGATAAGGCGGATGCCCCGCCGCGACGAGGATTGTCGGTGAACATCACGCGGAAGACCCTTGTCATATCCTTTGCTGCCGGCGCGGGCCTGTTTCACAGCCGCTTCGCCCAGGCGCAACCGGGCGGTTCGGCGACCCTTTCGCCCGAACGGATCGCGCAGATTGTCGCCAGCCCCGACCGGAGCACCGCCGATCGCACAAACGATCTGCGCCGCAAGCCTGCAGAGATGCTCGCCTTCATCGGAATCCGTCCTGGCATGACGGCGCTCGATCTCAGCGCGGCCGGTGGCTACACGACGGAATTGCTCGCTCGGGCGATCGGACCGACAGGCATGGTGTACGGCCAGAGCCGCCCTCCGAATCCCGGCTCGCAGATGACGCGTCCCGTTTCACCCGAGGGCAACAGCCATCCGAATGTCGCGCCCGCGGCAGTGCCGCCAGGTGCGCCGCGCCCGTCGCCTGTCGCTTTGGCCGAGCGCGATGCGAGGCTTCGCGCCGCCGGCGTGGCGGCCGCGCCGATTGCCGCAGTGTCTCGACCGTTCGAGGACCCCGCTCCGCCTGAGCTCGCGGAGGGGGGGTTCGACCTCGTGACGCTGATGTTCAACTATCACGATCTCGGGCACCTCGGTACGGATCGGACAATGATGAACCAGGCTGTCTTCCGTGCGCTGAAGCCTGGCGGCATTTACGTCATCGCGGACCATGCCGGCCGCCCCGGCACCGGCATATCCGAAGCCGGTACCTTGCATCGCATCGAGGAAGACTTCCTTCGCCATGAAGTTGAAGCCGCGGGCTTCAGGCTCGTTGCGACGGGCGACTTCCTGCGCAATCCCAACGACCCCCGTGACCGGAACACGCCTGATCCACCGCAGCCGAAGGACGAGTTCGTCTTGAAGTTCGGCAAGCCCTGAGGATCTGTTCGACATCCGTAGATGCGTGACGCGACGGAGCAGCAGGGCGCCCATGACGAAGTGGACCATGGCCTCGGATGCGTCGAGGCGCTCTTCGTAGTCGTGGGCCAGGCGCCGCCGGCAGACCATCCATCCGAAGGTGCGTTCGACAACCCGGCGGTGCGAGATGACCTTGAAGCCCACTGCCTTGTCGGAGCGGCGGACGATTTCGACCACGAAGTCGAGAAAGGCGGCCTTGAGCCTACGGACATCCGCCGGCGGGCGATGGCATGGCCGCGATGGGACGCCAGCCGCGGATAACTGACCCAGCGCATTGCGCGCATGCCGCTCCGCCCGCAGCGGAAGGGTCTTCAGCCCGCGCAGGATCAGCGTGGCGGCCACCCGCAAGGTCAACAACCGGCCGTCGCCGCCCGATCCGCAACGAACCCTTGCGAGAAACGCAGGATGGCCTCGAACCTATCCTCTCTGCCACTAGCCGGCGATCGGATGACCAGCTCACCGCCAAGCTGCTCCGCAATCATCCGGACGATGGACAGTCCGAGGCCGGATCCCTGGTCCGGGCGCGACGCAAAGCGCGCCGGGAATGCCCCGAGGCGCTCCCGCGCGATCACCGGCCCTTCATTCACGACGCGCACCGCGCCTTCGGGCAGCGCGCCCTGATGGCGACGATCCCACCAGCCGGGCCATGACGCAGCGCGTCCTCGACCAGGTTGCGCAGTGCGATCGCGACGGCATCCAGATCGGCGGCGACGATCAGTTCCGGCAGTCCGCCATCGTCGAAATGCAGCCGTGCCCCGACGCCCGACTGCGCCGCGAATTCCTCCACCAGCAGCCGTAACGGCACGAGCAGGTCGACCGGACCCCGCCGCAGCAGAGTGCTGCTCCATGCTGGCGCAGGATCTCCATGGCGATGGTGGACAACGGCATCCGGTGTTCCTTGCCAGCCATCAGCCGATCACCGGCCCGAGCCATGCCTCTGCACCCCAACCAACGAACAGACCCGCGCTATACAGCGTGGGGGCAGGGGGCGATGAGAATGATGCAGACATGAAAAATGCCCCGTTATCTGGGGCTTTGGGGTCTACTCTGTGGACTTTAGAGGAGGCGGGAAAGAGGTTTCTGGCGGAGCGAGTGCTTCCGGGTTCGAATCATCTCTGGGGACTGCGAGGAGAACCTTTCGCCAGAGATCAGCCCTTCACGGCCCCAGCGGTCAACCCCGCGATTACGTAACGCTGCGCCGACAGGATGAAGGCGAGGACGGGCGCGAGCTGCACTGTCGCTGCGGCAAACAGCACGCCCCAGTCAACGCCATCCGTCGTGCTCATCATCTCGCTCATCACCAGCGGCGCCGTGCGGGCGACCCGCGTCGTGAACACTAAGGCGAAGATGAACTCGTTCCAGGCATAGACGATTACGAAGAGCGCCGCCGCGATCACGCCATTGGTGACCAATGGCAGCACCACCATCCGCAGCACCTGGAATAACCCTGCACCATCAACCAATGCCGCCTCTTCCAGCTCACGCGGAACTTGGTCGATGAATGCGCGCATGATCCAAGTCGAAAGGCTGACAAAGAACGCAGCGTAGAGGATTACCAGCACCAGATGCGTGTCGTTGATACGCAGCCAGGAGAACAGAGGGAACAGCGGCAAGGTGACGACGATCGGCGGCAGCATTCGGACCACGACCATGAAAAAGGCCGATAGCGCCAGCAGCCGCCCCCGATACCGCGCATAGACATAGCCTGCGAGCGTCGAGAACAGCACCGTCACCAACGTCGCGCCGATAGTGACAATCAGGCTGTTGAGCAAATTTGGCAGGAAGGCCGGCCATTCGGCCAGCAACCGCACGTAGTTTTCGAGCGTCGGCGCGAAGACGAGTTGAGGCGGGATCGCAAAGATGTCGCGCTGCGGCTTGAATGAAGAAAGCACGACCATAGCGATGGGGAAAATCGACCAGACGACGGCCGCTGCGGCAGCGGAGAGCCGCAGCGCCCGTCCCATCGCCCTCGGTCTACGCATGGCGAAACATCCTGATCCAGACGGCGTAGAGATAGGGCGCTGCGATTGCCAGTGAGAGAATCACCATCGCGAAGGCGGTTGCCGACGCTAGCCCGAATTCGTGGTATCGAAAGGCAGCGCGGTAGAGATAGACGGCAAGCACCTCGGTCATTCGCGCCGGCCCGCCTTCAGTCAGCAGCCAAATCTCCGAGAAGATGCGCATCGCCGTGATATAGCGAAACATTAGTGCAACCAGCAGTGCCGGCAGAATGAAGGGCAGAATGACGTGGCGGAATGACTGCCATGCATTGGCTCCGTCCACCGTCGCTGCTTCCTTTACCTCCTGTGGCACTGCCTGCAGCGCGGCGTAGAGGATCAGGAAGGTGAACGGCGTGTGGATCCAGATGCTGAGCAGCGCGGCAAGTGCCAGCGCATCAGTGGGATCCGCCGTCCAGTCGAGCTGCCCGACGCCCAGCCACATCAAGGCCCAGCTCACCATGCCGATATCCGGCTCCAGCACGAAGCGCCACATCGCCACCGCCGAAACCTCGTTGATCGCGTAGGGCGCGATCAGCAACGCGATGATCGTGCGACGGAACGGCATCCAGCCCGAGACGAGAAGCGCAAGGCCCAGGCCGAGCAGAAGCTCGCCATAGACCACGGCGTTGACGACGAGGAAGGTGTTCCAGGCGGCACGCCAGAACACCGTATCGGCGAGCAGGGCGCGGTAATTGTCCAGGCCGACGAACACCGCATCCGCCCCGAAGCTCACCTTCTGGAGGCTCATCCACGCAACGTAGATGGCCGGCAGCAGGATCAACCCGATCAGCAGCATCTGAGCCGGTGCGAGCAGCGCGTAGTGTATCGGCGCCGGTCGCGTGCCGCTCGGCAAGCGTGACCGGCGGGCGCGTGTGCTCCTTGAGGAATCGGACAGAGTGGCCGTGCCAGCGGTCACGTCGGATGGCGCCACGGCCTCAGCTCGGCAGCAGCGGCTCGATGCGGCCCTTCGCAGCACGCATCGCGGCCTGCGGCTCCGACTGGCCGAGCATGGCCCTCTGCACCTCCTCCATGAAGATGTCCATCGCCCGGCCCGCCTGCTCGAAGCCGGGCAGCGTCAAGGCCGCGGTCGGCAGCGCGCGGCGTTCCAGATCGGCATAGGGCGCCAGTTCACGCACGCGCGGATCGTCATAGGCCGACATGCGCACCGGCCCATTGCCGTTGACTGCCGCGCGGATCGTGTTCTCCACCGATGACATCTCGCGAATGAAAGACCACGCCAGCCGCTTGTCCGGCGCGTTGCGCGGGATACCCATCGCCCAGACGGAGGTCTTGGCCGGCACCAGCGCGCCTTTCTGGCCCGCGACCGACTGCATCATCGGGATGTTCGCGACGGTGATCTCGCCCGGGAACCGGCTGGCGCGCCGGTCATTGTAGTTGACGATGCGGCCGAAGGGCTGGTTGGTCAGCGCTGCACGCCCCTGCTGCATCGCAGTGATCACCTCCTCCGTCTTGAAGGTCATTACGTTACGCGGCAGCACGCCGCGCCGGTACCAGTCGCGCAGCAGCACAAGCGCCGCGACCGCCTGTGGCTGGTCGGCGACGAAGCGATAGTCGCGCGTGATGAAGTCGCCGCCATGCGCTCGGATCACATCCATCAGCGCCGAGGGATCGTCCATCGACAGCGTGTAGCCCGCCACGCGGCTGCCATCAGGGCGAAAGAAAGTCATGCGCTCGGCCAGCGCGATGATCTCCTCGAAGGATTCCGGCATCTGCTCGACACCGCGCTCGCGCATCAGCGCCTTGTTGGTAAAGAACCCGTGCGTGGCGTGGCGAAACGGCAGGCCTACCTGCCGACCACGATAGGTGTGCGCCGCGACCATCGAGGGCGAGATCTCATCCGGGTTTTCGATCGGCTCGGCCTGCTGGTAGGGCTGAAGATCCTCGAACAGCGGGGCGATGTGCGGCCCGCCGTAGCGCTCCAGCATGAAGCAGGCATTCACGCCGCCCTGGGACAATTGTGCCTCGCGGTACAGCCGTTCATGCACCGCCTCGACGCCAAAGGTCAGCCATTCGATGTCCATGCCGGTGCGGCGGCGCCACTCGGCCGTGCTGTCGCCCCCCGGCCCGGTGGTCAAAACGTTGCGATGCACCGCGTGGCTGATGATGACGAAGCGGCGCGGCTGCGCCAGAGCGGGTCTTAGCAACGGCGCGGCCAGCGCGGCTGTCGCGGCCAGCAGGGTCCTTCTGTGTGTCGCCATGGTGCTGCCTCCCTCGGGTCGCGTCGCCGTCACACCTGTTCATCTGCGATGTGCGCCGGATGGCGCTGGTACACGTGCTGGCGAGCGGCGTTGATATGCGCCTGCATCTCGGCCTCGGCGCGCGCCGCGTCACGCGCGTGTATCGCCTCCAGGATCGAGCGATGCTCCGCATTGATCCGTGCAATGCGCGCCGCCGGATCGCGTTCGTCGAAGTTGCGTACCTCGACGGGACCGAGTCCGATCAGATTCGGCAACTGCTCGATGGTCGCGACGTGAAATGCGTTGCCGGTGGCGCGCGCAACCGCCCGATGGAAGCGGAAATTGGCATCGCGCGCCAGTTCGGGTGCGCCGAGCAGCAACACCTGTTCCGGCTCGACCAATGCTGCCTCGATCTCGTCCAGTGCCTCCGGCGTGCGGCGCAGCGCGGCGAGCCGTGCGATCTCACCCTCCAGCGCGGCTCGATACTCGAAGAACTGCTCGACATCGGCGATCGTCCGGATCAGTGGAAAGCGGAGGCCTCCGGGATCGGGGCCGCGCAGCACCATCGTGCCGGACCCCTTGAGCGAGCTGACATATCCCGCCTCCCGCAGTTTCTGCAGTGCCGTGCGCACGATCGGGCGCGAGACGGAGAAACGGCGGCACAGTTCAAACTCGGTCGGCAGGCGGACGTCGCGCGGGAATTCGCCGCGGTCGATCAGGCGGCGGATCTGCTCCTCCACCCGATCAGCCAGGCTCGCCGGCCGTCCTTCGGCGGCCGGCACGTCCGGAAGGGCGTTGCCGCGCGTCATGCGCTCAGGACGGCCGCTCGCCAAGCGTGGTCAGCCTGTGCATCCGGCGCAGGCCGAGGCCGGTGAAGGCGTCGCGCCGATGCATCGTGCAGCGGTTGTCCCAGATGATCAGGTCACCGACGCGCCATTCCTGGGTCCAGACGTTCTGCGGCAGCGCTGCTACCGACCAGAGCTCGTCTAGCAGCGCTTCACTCTGCGCCAGTCTCAGCCCAGGGATGTAGCCGCCGAAGCGGCGGCCGAGGAACAGCGCCTTGCGACCGGTTTCGGGATGGGTGCGCAACATCGGGTGGATCGGCCCGGGCATCTCGCGCACGTCGTCGGTATCGATGTCCTTGAAGCCCGGCCGCGCCCCGCCCTGGGCGTTGTGGCTTGCCTGGTGTTTGCACGTCAGCCCCGCCTTGCGGCCGCCGGGATGTTCCAGATAATCGCGAGTCTCGGGCCGCAGCGCCTCGACCGCCGCATACATATTTGCAAAGGATGTGTTGCCCCCGGTCGGCGGTACCTCCCGCGCCAACAGCATTGTCAGCGCCGAGGGCTCGTCCGTGAAGGCGAGGTCGGTGTGCCAGTTCAGTTCGCCGTCGCCGTGCTCGCCGATCGGCTTTCCGTCCTCCGTCACGTTCGAGATGATGGTGACCGAGGGTGCGTCGCGCAGATAGACAGGCCGGCTGCGGGTGAAATCCGGCGAAGGCTTCAGCGTCCCGAACCGCGCGCCAAAGCGCTCGAAATCGGCGTCAGTGATGTCGGTGCCGCGGATCCGAATCACCAAGTGGTCCAGCAGCGCCTGGCGCACCGCCGCGAAGTCTCCGGGCGTGAAGTCAGCCGGGTCGAAGCCGACTATGTCGGCGCCGAGCGCCGCGCCCGTGGGCAGCACGGCCACGCGGGTCTTCTCCATGACGGTCATCAAACATTCCTCCCTGACAGGATTGTTTGAATGCTGCGGACAATTTATCAAAAGTGTCAATTCGAATCACGCGATCCCGTATCCCGTAGATCGGCGTTAGGGCCGGGCAGGGGAAATCGAGGAACGGGCGACCGAGGCGCAAAAGTCTCTACGACACGACAGCACCTACCTGCTTCCAAGGTCGTCGATTGATTGTCTCCGCATGGTTTCACGGCCGGGTGTTCTTCACATCAGTTCGCCGTCGCGGCAATCACAGAGAAATGGGAGGCGGCTCACGACTGGCGGACAGCGTGTCCGCTCAGACCCATTATACCCCCTACAGATTCTGCAGGAATTTGTTTCGTCTCCACGTTGAGCCCCTCAGAGCCCATCCGGAAAGGAATTGAATCGGCTGAATCGGATGTGATTCGCTGATCCTGCGGACGATTCGTGGGGCGGATGATGGTGTGGACGGTAGAGCATCGGCGTGCGGCGGATCGACGTGG